>CANDSI010000009.1 GCA_947388575.1 uncultured Mycoplasma sp. | reverse complement strand
TGCCATTTTTAAAGCATCACCAAAATTATTAAAATGCTCATCATAAGAAGTAGCAAAACCTTGATCTCGATCCTCTTCTGTTTCCCACATTTCAATTCGATAATCATCTACATATTGTTTTAAAACATCTTTATTTACAATAATCATTCTATAATCATAGTCTTCTACTCTATATAAATTTAAAAAAACTCCAGTTTCACAGAGTTTATCTAATAAATCATTTTGTATATTAGGATTCACAAATATATAATTATCATCTAATTTTTTGTGAGGAAGATTGATTGTTAAATCATCCCAAAGTTCCCCATTTTTATTATTTAGTAAAATTGCTAATCTTCCACTAGGATATTCACCTAACTCTAAATATAAATCTTTATCTTGATAATTAACAATAGACTTCATTACATCATCTCCATTGTACTATCAAAAGAATCATTTACTAATTCACTAATATTTTTATCATAAGAGTTTTCAAGAAGTTTAGTAATTGCAATTGCTTTTGTTCCTCTATTATCACAATTTAAAATATCATAAACTTGTGAATAACGATAAGAGTGTAAAAATTGAGGACCTTCTGCATTAGCATATTCTTTAGCTGTAGAATCCGCCTCTTCAATCAAATCCATTAAGTCATTATCTTTTATGTATTCTAATATCTCTTTATTTTCATCTAAAAAAACTTTATAATTACTTTTCATTTTCCACCTCCAATTCTTCATCATAAGATAAATAGTTATTACAATAAAATTCCATATTTTTTGCAAAATCATCAGCATTTTTACAATGGTATGTTGCACCTGATCCATCTTCTGAACCTATCCACACTGTTTTTTCATTCTTATCATACTCTACATTAATATTAAATGAATTAGATAATGGCAAATGTTCTTTCGTTTTATCATCATACCAAACATTATCTCCATTAGTCTCAAAGTCATAAAAGTTCTCATCACAATCAAGACATTGATAAGAATATTCGATATTTTCACTTATAAATAGGTTATTATTACAATTCTTACAACAAGCATCAGTTAGTAATTGATGTTCTCTATCTGGCGATTCTAAACAAGAATGTGCAGCACTATAAATATATCCTAAAATTTCAAGAGAATTTTCTAATTCTTTTGCTGTTTCACTATCCATTCTAACTTCTGAATTTTCTAAAATATCATTGATATAATTATAAGAGACTTTTGCTTCTCTCATAGTTTCATAATCATTCATAGATAAATCACTTGTTTTTTTATCTAATATCATCATACTCATAACTACATTACCTCATAACTATCATCTTTTTCTCTATCTTCATTTAATCCATTAGGATTTATAAAATCATCCTTATAATCATTATCTACTACATAGCAATAATAATTCATAAGCATTACGAAGACACCTTCTCCAATAAAATCTCTTCTATAAACTTCACCTTTATCATCAATATGTTCCACTGCAACACCATTTCTTATTTTATCGGCTTCTGTTTGACCTACTCTAAGTGTTCCATTATTATTTATTTCTATTTCTATCATTTCTCCTCCAATCCCTTATCTTTATTTCTATGAAATTCTATTGCACTATCAACATTATCAATTACATTTTCTAATGAATCCCATGCACTAAGATCCAAAATATTATCATCTAATATAAGTTCATATTTCCCATCTGATTTTTCTTTAGTAAGCATACTATCAAAACTGATATCTAACTTTTTAAATATGTCATTATAATAATCAGTAAAACTAGACATATTATAATTGCCATTGTCAGCATCAAAGTATTCAAATGGAAGTTTAGTACTAAAATCTACATCATAATCTTTTGATACTTTTAATATAGCCTCTTTCTTCTCATCTAGTATTCCAAAATATTCTTCAAAAAGATTAAATAATTTTTCACTTATCAAATCTTCACTCATATCTTTATTAAACCAATCAATTTCTTCTATTACACTTTCCCAATAACTATGAGTAATTTTATAACCATACTCGATTGTTGCTTGTCCTTCTGAATAATGTAGTTCTACTGAATTACCAAAATTCATTACTCTAGCAACTGTATAAGAATCTTCATCATTCATCTCTTTAGGAGTAGTAATAATATCACCTTCAAGAAATCCAGTAGATGGAATCTTATCAATTGAAATATCACCTTCTAAATAACAATCTATTCCTAGTTCATCAAATAATTCATTTCTTAATTCCATATATTTAGAAAAGTAATCATCAAAATTGTCATAATCTTTTTCTGGAACATTATATTTCTTTATAAATGAATTAGCTCGATTAGTCCAATAAGCATCTTTTTTTCCCATTTTGAATAAATCTTTAATAGTCCAGTTATTCGCATATATTTCATTGTAATTCATAATGTCTTTATATAATTCATCTAAATCATCTGAAATATAGTCTTTAAGATATTCTAGTAAACATAAATCACCTAAATCATAATTTTTTCTAACCTCTTTTAAATCAATTTCATGTAATGGATATATCATAGTGAAACTCCTTCTAAATTATTCTCTCTATTATCTTGTATTGCTTGATTCTCCTTAATAGTCTCAATAATAGCTTCTTTATGAAACTTATAAAAATTAGTATGATTAAATCCACTAGTATCTATGACTTCACAATTGTTATTGCTTACAAACTCCATAAAATCCAACATTATACCCATATCTCTTGAAATATGATTTTGAGATCTAATAATCACTTTAGATATATTCTTATTTTCAATTTCATTTTTTAATTTACTTAATTCAGTTCTATTATCAATAGATATTCTACTTTTTATATAATCGCAATAATAATCGAAATCTTCATCAATCCCATAAATATCTTTTATTTGATTTTTTGTAAAAGTTCTATTATCTTTCCAACTTTCATAAACTGCTAATTTTCCCATAACTTCCTTTCATCATATAACAAGATCACATTCATTGTTTAGTTCTAACCTTCTATCATCATTAAATCTTGTTTCCAAATCACCATAACCGACTATTTTGTATTCTCCATCATTAATTCCTATAATTTCATCCAATCCATACTTTTTAATTTCTTCTTTTAAGACCTCTATATCTTCTTCTGAATAATTATCAATATAATAATCATTCCAATCTTCATCTGAAATATGACACATCGTAGCATCCGATTCACATACAGCATCGTATATATCCTGCAATAATTTTGAACAATTAGAAATTTTAGGTAATTTCAAATACTCTTTTATCTCATCGTATATTAAGGTTTGAAAAGCCCTTTTAATAAATTCTCCATTCATTTCAGAATCTTTATTTCCAATTGAATGTCTTAAATCGCATTCATCATAACTTGCAATTATATTAGCAACTTCCTTATTATCTTGAATAATAATTGCATTACAACGCATATCATCATAATCAGTTAACCATGTTCCTAAAATCTTAATATTACTATCTAATAATTTAGCTGTTTCTTTTTCTCTAGGTAATATAACATCAATCATCTCTTGTTCCATAAAATCAAAAGCGTCAAATTTTGATGGATCTACACCATCTACATAATAATAAGATAATGGAAATAAATCATAATCTTTAGAATTTCTATCAACCATATACTCATTAGTACATAAATCATAAGACATATATTCTTTACCTTCTGGTGATTGTAAATGGCCTGATCCATCATTATACTTATGCCAAAACCACCCTTCTCCTAATTTCTTACAGGGAACAATTTTTGCTTCCATATCATCGTAATCATCTTCTACCAAAACATCAGAATCAACTACAGAATCTATATTTTTTCTTTCTATTTCGATTTCTTTATTTAAATCATTATCAACCTTATTCCAATCTACTAAATTATTTAAAGAAGATATAAAATCTAATACATCTTCTTGTTTATTTAAATTTAGTTTTTTAAATTTACTTATCAACGATTTATCTTTAAAAGTGCCACCATCACAACTAACATAATCATCTCTTTCAGTTGAAAATAGTTCACAAGAAATTGATATATCATCTTTTTCTATATCTATTCTTTGTATATGAGAATCAGTCATATCAATATTTCTATAATCCCAATCTCCACATAATTCTGAAAACTTTTGTAATTTTTCTTTTAAACTCACTAAATCCCCCTTTTTAACTTAATTAAATAACATTTTCTGTTCCATCATTATCTTTTTCAAATTCTAAGTTATTTATCTCTTTCCATTGTTTACTTAAATGATTCCAACATTTATTCAAAAATTCATTTATTTCTTCTAAATCATTTTCACTTATGTTGTGAATTACCGCATGCCATTGTTCATATCCATGTCTTTGTAAAGCATGATGAAGATATAACACCATTTCATTTGTTTCTTCTCCGTCGTCATCTAATCCATGATCTAAGTCATAACGAAACATTAGATTATAATTTAAATCATAATCTAATCCTTCATGTAATTTAAAATCTTCCCAACTATCATATTCTGATGTTCTATTTCCTTCCCAAACTTCACAATAATAATCATGATCTGTAAATGTTTTTAGCATCTTATCCTCCCTTTCATTAATCCAATAAAAAAATCTTCTTATGGTAAATTAAAATTCTTTTTATTGGCTTTTGTTCTTTATCATATATTTGATAGCAATTACCCCAAAATAATTGCCATTTCCATAATATTTTTCTTTTCATATATCCTCTTTAAATTCCATAATAAAAGATCAATCATGAGATTGATCCATATCTAATAATTACCCCTTAATCAAAATAAAGTGCTACCGATATTCAGTAACACTTTAAAAAGAATAAAAAGGGGTTGACTAGTGTGATACTAGCACCAATTCGCCAATAAGTGAATTGGTTACACTTATTATACTTACTTTCATTTATATTTCAATATTATTTTTAAAACTAATCTGTTATTTCATAATAATATTTTGCCTCTTCATCTTTTAAATTTTCCATAGCATATTCATCAGCTTGTTTCCATAATAAATCATATACTCTTGCTACTGATTCATTACTTTCATAATGTTCAAAGATTTTCCAGTTTAATACCATTACTAACTCTGTTAAGAATTTATAATCATCTTTCCATTCATTAAAGGCTCTTTTAAAAGTATCTTTAATGGCATTTATTCCAAAATTATCAGCAATACTGAAATCTTGATAAAAGGTAGTAATTGGTTTATATCCTGTCATTTCTTCGATATTCCAATTTTTTATATTCATTTATTCCCCCTTTTTAACTCATATACTTTCTATGAGAAAACTTCACATTAGCTTGATTAACCATTGCATAGTGCATAGTTGTATCAATCTTAGTGTGTCCTAATAATTTTTGTACTTGTTCAATAGGCATACCTTTATCTATAGCCATAGTTGCCATCGTTCTTCTAAACTTATGTGGATGTACTTTTTTTATATTCATATTTTTACCTAGATTTCTTATAATAGATTCAATAGCTGATATAGTCATTCTATGATATGGTTTTATTTTAGAAACGAAAAGTGCTTCTTCATTATCAGTTCTTGTATTTAAATATTGTTTTAAATGAATTTTTGTTCTTGCATCAAAATATACTTCTCTTTGTTTATTACCTTTACCTAATACAATACAGGATCTATCTTCAAAATCAATATCAGTTATATTTAAATTTACTAATTCACCTATTCTAATCCCAGTAGAAATTAATAATTCTATTATCACAAGTTCTCTAATATGAAGACAACCATCCCTTAACTTTTCAATATTTTCATCTGTTAAAGTTTCTTTCACTACTGTTGCAGTTTTAACTCTATGTATTCTTCTAACTGGGCTTTTTAAAATATAATCTTCATCTTCTAACCATGCAAAGAAACTAGAAAACACTCGTCTAATATTATCCATAGTAACAGCATTACAAGTACTATTTTCTTTATAAAATGAAAAATATATTCTTATATCATCAGTTGTAATATCTTTTATTGACTTATCTATATATTCAATAAATTTTGATAAAATATCTTGATAATACTTAAGTGTTCTGCTGGAACAACCTTCTATATCTTTAGAAGCCAAAAACATATTTAAAAATTTATTGTTTTCTTGTTGCATCACACCTCCTTCCTAATTTTTACCTATAAAAAACTATTGATTGAAATATTTTAAACTTTAAATTTCTTCTTTTGTATCAGTAGTTTGTTCTCTTATTTCTTTATATTTATTTTTTAGCCTTTTTGAAGATAATGCTATTTCATTAACTACATCATCAACACACCAACAATCACTTGGTAAATATTTTCTTTCATAAAAATAGTTTTTACATATTTTTGATATATCACACACTATATGATATAGTTTTACTTCATCTTCATCTGATATTCTTTTTTTCATCTGTCCCCCTTTCTTCCAAATAAAAAGAGCATTTTTGCTCTGCAAATTGTAATTTGTATTTTACTTTCCTATCTTAAATCTACTATATTTTTTGTCAAAGACTCTATATCAATGGTATATTTCTTTTTATTATTGTCAATATATACAGGAAATTGCTTTATATTTTTTTCTTCTATTATGTTTTCTGGATTTATCCAAATATTTTTACTTTTAAATATATACTTATTATTATCTAATGGATTGTTCCATTCACAAATAATATTATATGGGCATTTTCCATTTACTCGGTATGAAGTATTTAAAACTGTTTCGACATAGTTCGCGTATATTAATTCTCCATTTTCTTTTAATCTTTTTTCTAATCTTCTCTTATTAATTTTTACTAATATTCCAGTTCCTCCTATTATTAGAAAAATCAATCCAATTCCAGGAAATATTAAAAATAATAAATCCAAAGATTTCACACCTATTTTGCTTGGGTTATCTTTGTCATAATATATTTTTATTTCTTTACCTTCATAAAAACTAGAAGAATAACTATTTAATATTGATTCGTATTCTTTTCCTTCAACAGTATATGAAACATATACTTCGTGATTTCTATTATGATTAGTATTTCTATACGATGATATTTCTGTAATAGTTCCTACTGTATCTACTTTATTTGCATAGTTAAAGATATTTCCAAACACAACCAATCCAATTATAACAAATATTGCCCCAATACTGGCAAATATAATCCATATTAAATTTTCTAACTTATTTTCTTTCATAAAATCCAATCTCCCCTACAACTTACTATTTCTGCATAACTTTGCTACATTAATTATAACACTTTTTTGATGATTAGTCAGTACAGTTTAGCGATTATTCTCATATTCATTTTCTGATAACATCTCATAAAATTGTTCTGCTGCTTGATTAGAATTTTTTGATAATCTTCTTAAAGCATTAGATAACGCATCATGATTTCTATATGTTCCATAAATAAAATAATCCTCTAAAAGTTTTAGTCGATATTTTTTTCTATTCTTAGGATAATATTTTCCATTTTTCTTATAAATGATAATAGCTGTTTCACTTATTACATCATTCAAAGTTATTTTATCGGTTTTCTTATTGGTTTTTCCTTTATTGTAATCATAATTATATAAAGCATGATTAACTATAGAATTTAAAATATAATTATCTGCCTTTTCTAATTTATCTTTAATCATTTGATTATCAAAAGCACTTTCAAAACCAATATTAGAAATGTTATTTCTTTTATCTATATCTAAAAAAATATTATTTAATTCTTCAATACTTTTATTAACTTCTTTTTTAGATAAATCAAGATCACTCATAGATGAAAATAACTTTCTTTTTACATCTCTTGTAAGTTCTCTTATTTCTTTTCCAATTTCATTTCTAGGAAGCGAATTATACTTGATATATTTCTTATTGGTATCTCTAACTTCCGATAAAAGAAAACCTAATCTAACAATTTCCTCTTCTAAATCCAAATCGGATATATTCTTTAAAGTAAAGTTCTGATCCTTAGGATTAAAATACTTTTGTAAATGTTCTAACTCTTCATTTATTTTAATAAGTGCAGGTCGATATAATTTATTTCTTTCAATAGCAAGTGATACTTGCCTCTTCATAAAATTATTTTCACTATCTGATAATTTTAATTTTCTTTTGAATCCAAGTTTATTGTTGTAATAACGATAACTTTTATTTTTTTCTACCCATGCAATATGGAAGTGATAATTATTTTCTCGATCAGTATGCAAAGATACAATCCATTCTAAATTTTCTTTAGGATTTTCATAGCCACAATATTTAAATAGTTTAGGTAGTATTGAAGTAGCAATCTCTTTTTGCAAATCTTTAACATTTATATTCTCATCAACATAATCTTGATATAAAGATAATACAGCAAGCTGTGTATTAGAATTTTCTAAATAATTACTCCAATTATTTTTCATATCTTCGACCATATCATCTTTTATAAATGTTCCATCTTTTAACATTGCCATTTCTTCTCTACGCATTTTATTTTGAATCATAATATCATCTGATTTTTTCTCACCCATAAAATAGCCTATCATAGAAGAATGAGATTTTTTCTCATCACGACTATAATCATAAAAACCTAAAACATATTTTTTTAGTTCTCTACTATATTCTTTTTTATCCTTGCATTGAATAAAATACCATTTATCAGTTTTACGATTCTTTTTATAGATTCGCAAATTGTTATCAGGATTATTTATTCCATAATAAGGATGAGTAATAAAAACAACTTTAGAATCCATAATTATTTTTGTAATGAAATTAGTTCATCTAATTTAGAGATAATTTTTTCATTTTGAAATTTTATTTCTTCATCATCACTTAATTTCATCAATCCAAGTTCCAAAAGTTCTATTAACATTTCATTGATAAAAGTATAATCAGAACATTTAAATTTGTATTCGATAATTTTATCAAGATCTTCTGGAATACTTATACTCCTTCTTTTAAAGTTTTTAATTCTTGTACTCATAAATTATCCTAAAAATTTATTTCCATATTTGTTAAACTTGTTATTAAATTCTTCTAAACTTTCACTTAACTCAACATCAGAATTTTTTGCAAATTTCATATTAACAAATAATTGCTCCAATAATTTTTTCGTTAAATATTGATTATGAATTAATCGATTCATTTTATTATTTAAATCAAAAATCAAACTATCAATATCTTGTCTTGCTACACCTCTTTTAATACATTCTCTTAGAGCTTCTGTTTTATTATCTATTCCATTTTCTTTCATAAACTTACTTAGTAAAACTAAATCACTTTTTGTAAATCGATAACATTCCATAATCTCAAAAATCACCCCTTTTCAATCAAAAATAGGAAGAATATTTTTCAACAGGATATGAGAAAACACCACGAAATCTCAAAAGCCTTATAAATAAAGGCTTTTTTTCGATTTTTCGTGCACCAGAACACATTTCGCACTTGCGAAATGTATATACAAAATCAACTTTTTGTATATACAAAGCCATATTTTCAATTGGCAAGCCCTTATAATTAAAGGAAAATATTGTATATACAATTGTTAATACAGCTATTCCTTTTTCTCTTTTCTGTTAATTTCTAACTCTTTTGTATTTTCTTCAAATATTTCATTAGAATTACTATATTTATTATCTATCTCTATGAGTTCTTGCTTATACTCATTGTTAAGTTTTAATATCTCATCCACCAATAATTTTAATTTCTTTTCTCTATTTAGATCTTCAATTATTTTATGGTTACTATAATTTTTTGTATCTTTTTCAACACTATAATCATAAGAAAGATAGTTAAATTTACCATACTTATTATCATAAACCATAGATACATTTTTAATAGATTTTTGATAATTCATATTATAAAATCTTATTTTATTTATATCGTTATTTTTAAAGCTATCTATCTTAAATTCTACTCCATAAGATTGTTTTAATAATTCTAATTTTTCTAAATATTTTCTTTTTGATTTATTTTTTTCATTGATTTTTTTCTTTATAAGATCATTATCCATTAAAATTATCTCTCATCTTTTGGTGGATAAATATAAACTTTTTTGAATAAATAGTTACCGAATATTCTCATAATATCTTTTTTATTTTTGTATCTTTTAGCAACTCCCTCATTGTCATAAGATTTATTAGTAATATATAGTACTTTCTTTTCTGTATCAATTTCTACTTGTAAATCTATATATTCAATAAAATTTTCTTCATTATTTTTTAATACTTTTTTCATAAACTTAATTCCCCCTCTTTGTTTTTTTCAATTATTATTTTAAAATTTTCATCAAAGTATTTAAAATTGTTTTTTAATTTTTCTCTATTAACCATTAAGGCTTCATTTAAATCTTTTACTCCATCAATGGTTGAAATTAAAGTAATAGAAAAAGAATGAATATTTAATTTTTCTAATTCATTCTTTACTATTTCCTGATAAGAAATTCCTGTTTTATCATTATCAAATGCTAAAACTAAATTTCCTTTATAATTGTTTTCTTCTATAACTTTTAACAGTCTTTTATAATTGGGTAAACCATTTAAAGCAACCGTTTTTACATCCTTATCTATAGTTTCTAATGATAAAGAATCAATAATACTTTCTGTAACATATATTAGATCATTATCATTATCTTTTAGTAACTTTTCATTCCAAAGATAACTAGTACCTTTAGATTTTAACTTCATATTGGAATTAACTCCCCTACCAAAATAACAATTTTTATTGATAGGAAATACCATCATATCTCGTTTATCATCATAACCTATTTTATATTTATCAATTAATCTTGAATCAATATTTCTAGTAAATAAATAATCAGTTTTATTAACTTGTTTAGAGCATTTATCATAATAATTTGTAAAATCAATTATTTTATACTCTTCATCAGATGTATAAACATTATAAACTTTAGGTACATCTATATCAACATTAGGATACAATTTACTTGCTATTTCTAGCTTATCTTTAAAGGAATCTACATTATAATCCATTCCTATTAAATCAAACAAATCATATTTTGCACCACAAGAAAAACAAATACACTTATTTGCTTTTTTGTAATAACTCATGCTAGGATGCCGATCTTCATGTTCAGGATTTAAACAAGTAAATAAACCATTTATATTATTTATTCCTTTTTTATTTACAAGATAATCTGCAAGTAATGGTTTAAAATTATCAATATTTGTTCTATCTTGTAAGTACATTTTCTTCCTCTAAATTGAGATTTTTAAAGTTTGTATCTTCATAGATTGTATTTTTTCCATAAGTTATTTTAGTAATATCTCTATATTCAAAATCATTCCATCTACCAAAATTTTCTTCAAATTTATCTCGATCAGATACTTTTTCAATATTATAACATGATAGTTTTGAATTATAACTAGATACAAGAGTTGCTGCATTATATTTATATGTTTGTTCAATTCCGTCTTTGTTGATAGTTAAATTTATTGTTACATAATTTTTATCTTTAATAGCATCTCTAATAGCTTTTATTTTATGATATAAATGATTTTCATCATCTTCAATTCTTTTTAAAGCCTTCCTTTTTTCTCTCGAAATCGTAAGTCCTTTTAATATTTCTGATTGATGATCTAGTATAAAATCTCTTGCTTCTTCTTCAATAAAGTCCTTTTTATTTGTTAAATAGTCTAAAATATCTTTTGGTTTATTAGTTGAATACTCTACATAATTATCTTCAAATGTTAAATGTGTATAGCCATCAATAAAATCATGAATAACATCATTATCTGTTATTTCATCTCCTAATTCTGCATCTTTTAGATTAAATATTTCATCTTTACTATCATCGACTAACTCTCTAATTCTATCATTTACATCATCAGAAATTATCTTATATAATTGTGATCTATCAATCAATCTTTCGTCCCCATAATCCCAATTTAAAATATCATATCTAATGTTATATTCTAAATCAAATAATTTATTATTCTCTTTATCATATATTCCAGAATATTCGAATGAAGAATCTAAATTAAATAATTCTCCACTATAACTTCTTAAACTATAAATAATATCTACTTTATCATTATAACTGACTTTGTTTACCATTATTTTTGAATTATTGCCATAATTAAATATTTGCAAATCCCTACTACTTCGTAAAAAATCAAAAAATTCTTGTTCCAAAATACCCCTTTCTTATGCAAATAAGAACTTCAATTATATTTGAAATCTTCCTGCAACTTCTTTCATAATTAAAACTTTTAATTTTAAAATTTCTTTGTTTATCTCATCAGATTCTTTTTCAATTTTCTTTTCCAACTTTAAAATATCTTTTTGGATTCCATTTATAGCATCTGAAATTATTTTTTCTTTATTTTCATATAAATCTACTTTAGATTGCAGATTTTTCATGTCTTCTATAACCTTATTAAAATCCATAGGTTTCCACCACTTCCTCTTCTTTTAAATTATCCACTTTCTCTATTGCATTTGATATTTCTTCTGCCATTTTTTCCATATCATAGCATGGATCTTCCATCTCTTGACTACCATAATTATTACCAATAAAATTTAGCATAGTCGATAAAATAACATCTTTCATATCTTTTTTAACATTTAAATTTTCAATATAACCATCTAAATAATTATCTGCATCAAGTAAAGATGATGGAGATTGCCAATCAAGTGTATCAAATATATCTTCAATCATGTTATCTAAATCTTTTTTTGATATTTTATTTATAATATCATTTCCATAGTGATTTTTAATATCTTCCTTAATCCCAAGAACAGTATAGTAATCTTCTCCATCTTTTAAATCTTTTGACTTTAAATCAATATATTCTTTGCCATCAAAAGCACTTTCTGGAATGTAACAAATCTTATTTATTAATGGTAGCTTATCTAACTCCTTCTTTGATAAATATTTAGTTTTTTCAAAAACAATATCATTTTTATAAATATCACCTTGTCTAAAATATTCTGAATAAATTTTATTATCTTGAATCTCTCCTACAACGCCTAAAAATACGATATCATCAAGACAAACTTGATTATAATTATCATTATCAGGAATAATATAATCTTTACCATCAATTGTTTTTATGTCATAAACTTCCTTCGCTCCTTCTTTACCTACAGAAGCAATTATTTTATCATCAAACACTTGATGAATTTTTAACATCAAGTAATCTTGACGCATATACATAAACTTTGGTAATTTACAAAAATTAGGAATATATGCTAAAATCCTAAAGTCTGGATTTTCAATACCTATTAAATCTTTATAATTCATACTATTTCCATCTCTTTTCTTCTTCTCTTGCACATCTACCAGATACTACACAAGCAGAATAGATAAATAATACAAGAAAGCATAACAATATTGATCCTAATACTAACATCTACATTCCTCCAATCTCATTTTCTTTTGAAGTATAATACAAATTATCATTTATCCACTTCATTGTTTCTGAATCAAGTTCTGATTCTTTTAAAACATGTATAACATTTTGTTTTATATTACCATTATCTTTCCAAAAAGATATATCTGGTTCTTCCCAATACGAAGAATAATCTTCTATAATTTCATAATATTCATAAGGTATAATTCCCTTGTTTCTAGCATCTCTAATATTCTTAAAACGATAATCTTCTACTAAGCTAGTATAAATCTCTTTCCATAAATCTTTTGGTAAAGAAATTATTATTTCTTTCATATATCCATAAGTATTATTAACC
>CANDSI010000008.1 GCA_947388575.1 uncultured Mycoplasma sp. | reverse complement strand
TAGAAAATTTAAAATTATTAAATATTAAAACTAGAACCAATAAAAATATAAACATGAAAGATTTGATTGATGCAATAGATATTATGAATGAAAAGCACCCTTCTTGTAGATGGAAATGTCAAAATCCAGATAGTAGAAAACATTATATTTTATCAGAAGGCTTTTACTGGTTATTAGATGTATATTATCAACAAGAAAAACCTTTAATAGATGCAGATATAGAATTTTTTATAACTAGAATACAGTTATATGAAGAATTATTAAATGTACCTACTAAAGATTTTTTTGTAGATAATATGTATGTATATGAATTAGATGAGTATTTTAAAAGAAAAGCTGAAACAATAAGAAAAGCAATTCTAAAAATGTTGAAAGTAAATAAAACTTATAGATTCATTGATAATGGAAAGTATAAAATTTCTAAAGAAGGAATTAAATGGCTATGTAAAAATTGTTTTAAATATAAGTATTTAGAATTATTAGAAAAGTATAAAATGGAATTAACAGAAAAATATATTGAGGCAGGTTATCCTTACGATATTTTTTTATTTAATAAATAGATTATGAGAGAAGTGAGATTTTTACTTCTTATTTTTTATGCAAAAGAGAGGATTAATGTATATGAATTTTAATTCAAAAAATAGAACACATAGAATTATGGTTTGGGTTTCAGATGAAGAAAAAACATTATTAGAAACAAAAGCAGATTACTATTGTTATAAAAGTTTTGCTGCATACATTCGTGATGCTGCGATTTATGAAAAGGTTACTAAAGTTGATGTAAAAAATTCAGATAAAATATGTGATGCCTACGCAGATTATACAAAGGAAATAAAAAAGATTACTAGAGAATTAAGAAATTTAATTAAATATGCCACTAGCTTAGATGATGTATCTATTAAAGCTGTTAAATCTCTAATGTTTAATGTTATTAACAACCAAAAGGATATGTTAAAACTAATTGATGAAAAATTAGATTTTGATGTTTGGCAAGAAATAAATCGTGAGAAACAAATGGAGGAACAATAATATGCCTTATACAAAAAGGATGCCTCATTATAATTCTCCAAAAGAATTAATTTCATATATTTTAGATGAAAAAAATGATGGTGAAAAAGTCGCTGCTACATCATCTATAAATTGTAAGGTAGAATCTGCCTTATTAAGTTTTACAAGGACACAAAAGAAATTTGATATGAGAGGAAATCGAGTAGCCTATCATGTTATACAAAGTTTTTCACCAAACGATAATATAACACCAGAGCAAGCTAATGAAATAGGTAAAAGACTTTGTGAAGAATTATATCCAGATTTTGAATGTGTTATTAGTACACATATAGATCGAGGTCATATTCATAACCATATAGCGATAAACTCTATAAATCTAAATGGTAAAAAGTTGGATGATAGACTTGCCAATCCAAAAGAAGGGCTTTATGGATTAAGTGATGTAAGTGATAAAATTGCAAGTGAGTATGGCTGTTATATTATGCCTAAAAGAACCTTTAGTAAAGTTAAAAATAAAAATTACTACCATCAATATAAAGAACAAACTTGGAAACAAAAAATCAAAGAAGATGTAGAGGATTTACTTTTAAAATGTAGTAGTATAGAGCAAATGTTAGATGAGCTATCTATACTTGGATATAGTGTAAAAAGAGGGAAACATATTTCAGTTAAAACTACAGGTATGCAAAAGTATGCAAGATTATCCACTATTGATTCAAGATATACTGAACAAAATTTATATAACTATTATAAATCGCAAAACAATCTTGTACTAGAAGAAATAAGAGTTTCTAAAAATAAATTTAATAATGAATTACTAAATAGAGTAAATAAATCAAAAATAGCTTTAGAAAAAAGTATGTTATCTACAGAAGGTAAAATATATAGTGAGTATCAAAAAACAAGGTATCAAGAGATAAAAAGATATTACAAATTAAAACAACAATTAGAATACCTGGATAAATATAATATAAAATCATTTGAAGATATAGAAATCCAAATAAATAATAAAAGAGAACAAATAAAATCTTTAAATCAAATGTTAAAAAAGAACAAAGATACTTCTGATAGGATTATTGACAGAACGGAGAAAGCACAAGATTATATTAGGTTATTTAAGGTTTATCAATATGCAATGTCTTATAAAGAAGTAAATCCAGATTATACTTTACCTGTAGATGTAGAAATATTTTTAGGTTTACAAAATGAATTAGAGATAAATTCAGTAGATGAGGCAAAGCAAATCATAAAAGATTCCTTACCAAAGAGAATAGAAATTAATAAGACAAAAAAAGCAGTATTAGAATTGCAAAGAGAACTTAATCATTTAGACACAATTAAAGAAGAAAAACTTTCAAAAAGCAATCTTTTCATCCACAATATAAAATTTGGAGGCAATCATATTGATTATAAAAAATCTAATAATGATTGCTTTTGTATTAATTTACCTTATACTAAAGAAAAAATACATATTCCTAAGAAATATACTGCATTTAACGAAAAACACCAGTATTACACACTATTTTTAGTTGATGATAAAGAATATGAAATTTATGATAAAGATGACAAATTAATTGGAAATATAACTGGCACAGAATTAGAAAAATATGTGTTAGATAAAAAGAAAGAAATTGATAAAAGCTATAGTGAAATTAAAGTGGCTTAAATTCGCCTTAGGATGTCCTAAGGTCTTTTTTTATACAAAGGAGGAACAACTTATTATATGTTAAAATTATTTAGCCTATTCTCTGGAATAGGGGCTTTTGAAAAAGCATTAGAAAGATTACGAATCCCTTATGAATTAGTAGGATTCTCGGAAATAGATAAATTTGCAGTTAAATCATATTGTGCAATTCATAATGTTTCAGAGGAATTGAATTATGGTGATATATCTAAAATTGATGCAAATATATTACCAAACTTTGATATTATGACATGGGGATTTCCTTGCCAAGACATTTCGATTGCAGGAAAAATGCAAGGCATTAAAGAAAATGAAACTAGGAGTGGGTTATACTACGAAGGATACAGAATCTTAAAAGAAAAAAGACCAACTTACAGTATTATAGAAAATGTAAAAAATCTAACTAGCAAAAGGTTTAAGAGTCAATTTGATTCTATCCTAAAAGATTTATCAGATTTAGGATATACAAACTATTGGAAAGTATTGAATAGCAAAGATTATCGGTATTCCACAGAATCGAGAACGTGTTTTTATTATCTCTGTACGTGGAGATATAGCACAAAGTGAATTTTGTTTTCCACCCAAAGTGCCTTTATTGTGGAAACTTAAGGATTTTTTGGAAGATAATGTTGAAGAAAAGTATTATCTTAGTGAAAAAGGTATCGGAAGATTAATAAAGAAAAGTAACAAATTAGTCAGAACTATGCAAAATCCAGAAATAAGTTCTTGCCTCATAGCAGGTTATCACAAAATGGACGGAAGGAACAATCAATATATAGCAGATGAAAACAAAGTAGATAAAATTATAGGGTTGTATGATGAAGAAAATAAAAAGCATCAAGCTGGAAGTGTTTATAATCCAGAAGGTATTTCTCCTACTCTAACTACTATGTCAAATGGAGGAAGTAAGCAACCTTTTGTACTAGTTAAGGAAGGTACAAAGAGTGGTTATGCAAAAGCAAAAGTAGGTGATTCCATAAATATATCATATCCATCTAGTACAACAAAAAGAGGTAGAGTTGGAAAAGAAGTATCTCAAACAATTTTAACCTCACCCAATATGGCTACATTAGAAAATATAGATAAACCAATTTGTATTAACAATAAGTATAACAAATTAAGCATACAAGACAGAGTTTATGATCCAGAAGGGATTGCCACATCTATTGTTGCAAGTAATTTTAAAACAAAAATAGCTGAAAAAACAATGTTTAATCCATACAACAATAAAGAGATAACTGATATTGCACCTTGTCAAACTACAAGTTGTGGAAACACAACTTCAAGTTCAACTGTCCTTGTATCAGAAGATGGAAAACATTATATGAGAATTAGAAAACTATCTCCTTTAGAGTGCTGGAGGCTTATGCGGGTTTGATGATGAAGATTTTTACAAAGCAAAATCTGTAGGAATTTCAGATACTCAGCTTTATAAACAGGCGGGGAATAGTATTGTTGTGAATGTATTAGAATATATACTAGAAGAACTACTTTGTGAAGAACAACTAGAAAAGTGTGCATAATCTTATTATTAAATTATAAATAAATGTGCTGACAAAGTTTATTTTATACGTTATACTCTTAGTAGAGGAGTGAGATTAATGAAATTTACCTTAACGGAAACAGATATTAATGGTAATCCAATTAATACTACAGAAATTGATCTTGATGTTACAGAAAAAGAGATGGAGGAATATAATAACTTATTTTGTAAATGTGATTATCTTGAAAAACATCCAAATATAAATCCAGAATATGTAGAACATTATAAAGGGGTTAATCATGGATGGATTTGCCCTAAATGTAAACACTTTGTGCAAATAGGATAATAAGGTGCAAATAAAAAAACATTTACACGAATTTGTAAATGTTTCTATACTTTGGTTGCGGGGGATAGACTCGAACTATCGACCTTCGGGTTTAGTTATCTATAATTTTCACTATAGGCTGGACTATGTCTTTACCTTGATAATATTGCAATATTATTTTAGGTAGTGGGTACTAAATCTGGTAATTAAGGAAACTCTATTCCTCCAGTAGTCTCTGCACCTTCTAAAAGTGTACTTTTAGCTTGGCTCAAAGTTAACATGATATTCAAATAAATACTTTAGCCTTCTTTGAATTCACCCACAGTTCATCTACATATTTCTAAGTAGAGCCACAATTTACCTCTATGAGCCCGACGAGCTGCCAACTGCTCCACCCCGCGATGTTTCAACGCTTTTATATTATATACTTTTAATGAGCCTTTGTCAATACATTTTTGAAAATTTAGTTGAATTTCTAGGCAAAAAACTCTTTACTTTATATTATATGCCAATTTTAATAAATTATTCCAATTTTGACCTTCCCTACCGATATTTTTTTGAAAATTTGTTGTACCCCTTTTTAATCATTTAATGTATCAAAGTGCAATCTGCCTAAGGAACTATCATAATAGCAACTGTTAATTGGAAGATTCTTAAAAAATATCTCAATCCTAGTTCTTGATACAATAATGTAATCTACAATAGAATGTATGTCAACATCTTCTATTTCCATATTAATAACATCTAGTTGTTGCTTTATTAGATCCGTTAAGTAGGATTCTTCTACCATATTATCATTATCGCATTTATTAGTTCCATATTTTAGTCTATAATTACATCTATAGTTTATATTATTTCTCTCTTTTCTTCCCTTAAAAGAATGGTTACAATTACTACACTTTATTAACCCAGTATATAATCCCATAAATATACTCCTCTTTAGTATCTAGAATTTAGATTCAATCCCAATAATTGTAGTTCAACTTCTAATTTATTTATTTCAACACTTACTAACCCTAAGTTTTTTAAATATGTCTTGTTTTTACTACATAATTGCTTTATAACTGTTATTCCATTTTCTTTTAATTTATCTATTACTGCACAAGGTACATCTAATCTATCTATGTTTTGATTTAAAAATTTTTCGTTCATATTTTGCCTCTTTTCTATAATCTATTTATCATTCTAGCATATTTTTTTATTTTGTTCAAATATTAAATTTAAAATTCTTTGTCGAAAAATCTTCTATTTATTGACTTTATTCTTTCTTTTTGGTAAATTACTAATATAACAAAATACTATTATGAGAGGAGGGAATATGATGAATAAAAGTGAATTAGTTGCAGCATTAGCTGAAAAGACAGGTGCTACTAAAAAAGGTGCTGAAGAATCATTAAATGCTTTAGTTGAAATTATCACAGAATCATTAGTAAAAGGTGATAAAGTTCAATTAGTTGGTTTTGGCTCTTTTGAAGTTAGAAAAAGAGCAGCAAGAAAAGGAAGAAATCCACAAACTAAAGAAGAAATTAAAATACCAGCTTCTAAATCACCTGTATTTAAGGCAGGAAAAGCGTTAAAAGATGTTGTTAATAAATAAATAAAAAAATCATAAATCAAAAGAGATTTATGATTTTTCCATATTTAATCGTAATTACCCCAATATACTCTTTCTATCTCTTTATCTATTTTATTTGAAATTTCTAGTATTTCATTTATACTACAGTTTGTATCTTGTACTGTTTGATTTAACTCAATTTTTAATTCTTCCAATTTATTTTTCATATTAACCATCCAAATATTTTTATGTATATAAAGTTTCTACATTATTTATTGTTTCATATATTCTATTAAAATCATCTCTGGAAACGCCAGTAATTTCTAATTTTCTGGTTGGTGGTAAACGATTTCCTTCTGTATCTTCTGCTCCATCCCAATACTTATTAAGATTCATTGCAAATATTTCATTTTCTTCTTCTGTATATTTTTGTGTAAAATCAATATATACATCTAATTTTCTAAGCAATATACAATCATCTTCGGTAAAGTATTTAGAATAGTCTATATGTCTATTATATCTATAATTATATAATCGATCTTCTATTCCTTGCTCTTTTAACTTTTTTACATTTTCAAAATAAGATGATATTTTGCTTTCACTTTCCCATAATATAGTTTTTATATCCTCATCATCCAATGGTGTATATAAAATATTTAAAACATTATATTTATGATATATACCCATTTGCAAAGGAATTTTTTTATTTGATATTACTACAAATGCTGTTATTGCTTCACAATAGCTTTTATTAACCTGTTCTAACACATTGATAACTTTCAAATTCTCAAAGTCATCCTCTAAAAATACTAAATCAGGTTTTGTATATTTTATTGTTTCAATAACATTTGTTTCATCCTCAATAAAATCAAGTATTTCGAACTTGTCGTTTACTGATAAATCTCGTATAGCATCTTGGATTTTTAAACTCTTGCATGCTACTACAATTCTTATTTTATTCATAATTATTATCCTCCTATTTATATTTTTTATTTATTAGTTCTAACTAAATTTAATCCCTTTATCTTTTCTTGTATAATTTTTATATTTTTTGCGAAAAATAAAACCCAGTTTGTAGGGTAAGCCCTTTAAATATTATAAAATATGCTAGAGAAATTTTATGAGAAAGGAGCTTTTGCAATGGGTGTAATTAGAAGATTTAATAACAATTTAAACATTATTGGCACAAATGTTAAAAAGTATCGTGAAATGCAAGGTCTTTCTCAACCAGATTTATGTCGCAAAATGGAATTACTAGGTGTTACTATGTTCATTGCTGATATATATGAAATTGAACATAATAAAAGACTTGTGAAAGATTTTGAAGCTAAAGCATTTTCTTTGGCTCTTAATATTACTCTTGATGAGTTATATGATAATACTAATAAACTCTTTGAACACTAATTCGTTAGTGTTTTTTAAATTATATATAATATTATCTATTGCCTTAAATAATACTTTTTTTACAATTTCATCTTTACTGGAGTCATATTCTATTTTTGCCAAATTATTTAGTACATAATTTTTTTCTACAGCATGATAAACTGCATCTTTACAATGATATATATCATTGTTCGTACACCTATATAATTTTTTAATTTTATCCATCTCTTGACTAAAATTAAAATCTTCTTGTTTTATTTCATTCTGTAATATGTATTTTAATATTATAGCTATTTCAATGACATTGTTATAATTTAGTATATTTTCCATTATTAGTGGGTTTACTATAAGTTCATTTATAAATAATTTATTTTTTAAATTATCCATAAAATATGAAGGTACAAAATTAATTAATTCTTTACCATAAATACATTCTTTAGTAAAAAATATATAACTATATTTCTCTTTGAATCTTCTATTTAATTCTTGTATAGCCTTTTTATCAATTTCTATTTTTAATATGTCTATGTTTTTAGAGTATTTCATAGAATTATCTAACTCATCTTCTGTTATGATTAAAATTCTGTTTTCTTCTATTATGGTTATCATACTCCTTCTTTATAAGAATAATCATATTATCTTTATAACAAATTTTTATTGAATCTTTTTCTTTAATACCTAAATCTTTTCGTAATTGCATTGGTATTATAATTCTACCTAATTGATCTATAGTTCTTACAATTCCTTTAGTAGCTGTTGGAATATTATTATTAAGTTTGCTAATATCAATATTTATTTGTATTTCATTATTTAATGTGATATTAAAATTGTTTAGATGCTCTTTTTGTTGATACTTTTCTATTTTATTTAATGTAATATTTTTTCCACTTTTACATATTTCTAAATAATCGTTCTCATGTAAATTTAATTTCTGCCTTATTGTAAGTGGTATAACAATTCTTCCTAATTCATCAATTTTTCTTTCATTTGTTTCATTGACTTCAATTACTTGTTTCATAAATGTTTCCTCCTAATCTACAAACCCAGTTTGTAGGTTTGCTTAAAAAAAATTTACTTTGATACATTTATTACTACATTTAAAGCACAATTATTAGTCCCATAAAAATATATTTGTTTTCCCTTGTACCTCCTTTTTCAGAATTATCATATTATTTATTACATTTTATTACTTCTTCTAATTGGTTCACATATTTTTCCCAGTTTACTAGATCATCTTTGTTTACTAAATAACGATATAGTAGATTTCTTTCTTCTGCGAATTTCGCATATTCCTTTTTAGTATTCTCTAATAGGATTATTGTTCTTCTTGATAAATCCTCTATTTTGCTATTTTTCAACTTTATCGCCTCCAATATGACTATGTTATATATTATACAACATTTTTATATCTAGTCAACTCCTAGATATTGTAAATTTACTCTTAATGTAGTAATTTCAATGGTAAAAAAATTTTCCGACATTTTTCTACAAAATAAAAGAAAACTAGACTATTCTAGCTTTCTAAATACCATTATAGATTCTTTAGAACTTCTACTATTTTAAACAATGCTTGAATCTTATCAGGTTCTAATTCACTAATTTTCTCATCAATTTCTATCTTCTGCATTAAATCTGGATTTGTGATAAAACTTTTATATAATATATTAGGTGCAATACCTAAGAAATTCATAAACTCTATATCAGTTTTCTTACTTGTTCCATCTTTTCCGAGTTTCGAGCTGTGAGATAGTTTTTGTGGATTTTGTTAATTCTTCTGCTAATTTTTCTTGTGTAATATTATTCTTTAAACGATATTCTTGAAAAATCATTCCAAAAGTTTTATTGATCTGCTCATTTGTAATTTCCATTTCTACCTCCTTTTTTATTTCTTATTATATTGAATTTGCATTCAAATATACACAATGCACTAACTAGATAGGATTTTGCATTTTGTTTTTAAAAAAAGAAGTATTTTGTTGAAAGATAAAGAATATTGTGCTATCATTGTATGTAATTATATGTAGTGATTAACTACATATAGAGATTTTTATTACAATATTTTGCAAAAAATAATCTAGTCAATAACTACATATAGGGGAGGAGGTCTATAAAATGTCTAGGTCAGAAAAGAAGGAGTTACTTTTTATGCTTTTATGTTGCATATTAAATACTATAATAGCTTTTACTATAACTGGATTATGTGGTGTTACCAATACAATAATTCTAAAATCTTATTCATCTGTTTATGGTGATATTACATGGGAAGTTATTATATTTATGGGATTAATGTTTATAGAGGCTTTATTGTATGATTATTTCTTTAGCGAAGATTCATCTCTTTCAAAATTGTTTATTAATTAGAATAATATAAATAAAAATAGCAGAGGTAGTTCTGCTATTTTATATTTATAAATTGTTATTTTTGGTTATCCATATATATTACAAACTGTTTTTTACTTATTATGAACTATAATACTTTTATTCTAGGTCGTATCTTGATAATATTTGAGCAGGTGTCTTTTTAAGAACTCTATGTAAAGGCATTAGTCCAATTATAATATTAAATAAATAAACTATTAAAATACTAATTCCTACTGTCTTGTTATTTATAATAAACATTCTATCTACATAAGGAATATTAGATATTCCATTTAATATATATGCCATAAGAATTATTCCTAACATACTACTGAAAGTTGTTATAACTAGAATTTCCCCTAAAAACATTCTATAAATATCTGCCTTTTTGACTCCTATTGCTCTATATATTCCTATTTCTTTTATTCTTGATAAAAAAGACGATCTCATCATTAGGTATATTTCTATTAATGAAATTGAAAGTATTATTGTTGCAAAAATAATAGAACTTCTTATAGATTTTTCTTTTTTACTTAAATAATTTTCCTTATCTCTTTCATATCTATCAATTACATTTAGATTATACTCGTTTTTAAATTTATTAATGATATCTTGTTTGTTTTTAGGATAAATCATTAAACCATTGCTTTTATTAACTACATCATATTTTACAGTATTATTATTAACTAAATATGCTTGTATATTACTTTTACTATCATAATATCCTACTACTTTTAATTCATTATTATTTACTTTTGTTTTTATTTTCTTATTCAATTTCATATCATATTGATTAGATTTGTTTACAATTACTTCATAATCATTTTCTGGTAATCTTCCCTTTGTTATTACAATATCGTCTAAATATAAATTGTAATCCATTACTGCACTTTCTGTTTCTTCATTACTCGTTGGGATATACATACCCATTAGTCCATCAGATTTGGTTGAATTGTTTAATAAATTTATAAACATCTCTCTACTCGTAAATATTGACAATGCTTTTGTATCAGCAATACCAACTATTACAAAATCTTTCATATTATTCATTGATATAGTTTTGTTTAGTAATTCTTCTTCACTCTTTATCCCCATGTTTCTCATCATACCTGAATCACTATTTACCATGTGTTCAATAACTCTTTTATCAACTACAATTTCATAATTATCTTCTGGTAATCTTCCTTTAACTATATCATTTTGATTAATTGTATCTATACTAACTAAAGAACCTGATAATTCAAATGAATATCTAGATAATTGATAGTAGTCATCAAATTTTATTTTAAAGCTAATATTACTATCCCCAGGTAATATATAGTCTATATTTTCTAATTGTTCATATCTCAAAAAATTTTCAACATTTACATTTCCCATATCGACTTGTAAATAGT
Source organism: uncultured Mycoplasma sp. (assembly GCA_947388575.1). The sequence continues at coordinate 2,737 of CANDSI010000008.1, read as the reverse complement.
TTTTATCTACAACCATAAAATCAGTATCTTTTATATCAAGTGTTCCTGCAATATTACTTACTGAATATACTATAAACATACTTGATGCAAAAAAACCTATCAATAATATCTTCCTTAATATTGTATAATTAGAAATTCTTTTAAATCCATTTATTATAGATTTCATAATTCCATATATAGAAGTATATTTAGTCTTATACCTTTTGTCTATTATTTTTTCTAAATTATAATCATAATCATCATAAATACTTTTATCTAACTTTTTATAATGTTCATTTACTAATTCTATCGCAGAATTTTCATCTATAACTTCTATTTTTTGGCTTTTAGATTTTATATATATATTTCCATCTTTAATAGCTAATTCAATATTTACCTCATTGTTTTCATTATTTGTATATAAATCCACATTAATTTTATTTTTATTTAGTGTATCTTTACTTTGAAAATCTTTCAAGTATAGCTTATTATCAAGTCTATATTCCAAAGATTCTTTTGGCTTATTTTCATAATCTTCTATAATTTTTCCATCTTGTAACTTAATTATTCTTGAAGCGTAGAAGTTTGCTAAATCAATTTCGTGTGTTACTAAAATTACTAATTTATCTTTGGATAATGCTTTTATTATATTCATTATCTCTAATGAATTTTTACTATCTAAATTACCTGTTGGCTCATCAGCAATTACTATGCTTGGGTTTTTTACTATTGCTCTTGCTATTGCTACTCTTTGTTTTTCCCCTCCAGATAACATTCTAGCAGGTCTATTTCTATATCTATACATTTTAACTGCTTCTAAAACATACTTTACTCTTTTTTCTATTTCTTTTTTATTTTTTATTCCTATCATTTTTAAAGAAATAGCTACATTTTCATAAACAGACAAATTATCTAACAATTTGTAATCTTGAAATATATATCCAATATTTAAGTTTCTGATTTTATCAACTACATAAGAACTTCTTTTTGTAATTTTCTTACCATTTACAAAAATTTTTCCCTTATTTACTTTATCTAATCCACCTATTGCATTCAATATAGTAGTCTTTCCACTTCCAGAATGTCCCAAAATTGCTACTAAACCTGTTTTTTCTAGTTCAAGAGATGTATTATTTATAATATGTATCTGATTTGGTTTTCTTCTATTAAAGTATTTATTAACTTTTTCTAATTTTACCATATATTACACCTCCTCATTGTATATATTCATTGCTGTACTTTTAAAAATTTTTTTTGCAAATTTTCTGGATAATAATTTTACAGTAAAAAACAAAATAATATACATTATTATATACTCTCTCAATGATAAATAGTTTACTAACTGTTCTATAAAATCAACATTTACTATATTTGTTTTTACTAGATGTATAAACAATAAAACTGATATGTATGATAAGCTTGAATTTATAAATAATTCTATATCTAAAATTCTCTTTATGTTTTTAAAACTTGCCCCCAACATTCTCAATGTTGTAAAATATACATTTCTTGATTTTAAAATTATCCTTACTATCAAATATGATATAAAAAACAATACTACAATTACAACTATCGTTACTACTACTTTTATTATTTTTATTATTTGTTTGTAGGTTGCAGAATCATCAACCTTATAATCTGTTACCTTTTTAGCTTTTAATCCAATATTATTTAATTCTAGCATTGTTTCTTCAATAATCTCACTATTTTTTACATATACACTAGATTGATATGAAGATTTATTATATAAAGAATTATAATCTTCTTTATTTATAAATAATGTATTTCTATAGTTCTCATACTTTGTTAAGCCAGTTAATCTTTTGAAATTAGATTTTGTAAAAGTATTAGAAACTTTTAAACTTATCTTTTCCTCATAATAAATATTACTTGCACTAATATCCACAGGCTGATTTATAATTTTATAATTTTTAAATTGATACTTTAAGTCATCATCTAATATTACACATCCTTTACTTACATTATCATTAGGCTCTATATTATATTGAACATATTTATTATTAAAAAGTATTTTTAAATCACTATAATTTTTATTTACTAAACTTCTTAATTCTCTTAATGTTTCACTTTGCGAATAAAATTTAGGGTTATAATCATTATCGTCTTTACTATATTGTATTCCTACAATTGTCAAATCCTTTATTTGTTCATTATCACTTGGATTCATTATTGAAAATGTTTTACCCAGAACTTCATCTATTCTATTCGTTATATAAAAGTGCTTTCTTCCTATTCTTAAAATAATTTCATTGTCATTATTTGGCTTTCTTCCCAAATCTATATTTCCTCTAAAATTCTTTATATCTAAAATATTCCCATAAAAACTCATATCATCTCTATTTAAAGAAAAACTACAATCTATAAACAAATCATCTTCAACTATATAATCAATATTAGATATTCCTTTTATTCTTGCATAATCTTCATTGGTAAATGCTGATTGGTTCTGTTTTTTTATCAAAATTCTGTTATCAGAAATATCTCTAAATCCTATGCTATACCCACTTTCATCAGCTTCGTTTTCTGCAAGTTGAAAACTTGCGTACTCTGTTAAAAATGCTATGCTCATAAATAGAAAAACTATAAACAATAATGTAAATTTTGAAAATATGTTAAATGTATTTCTAATTCCTAATCTTATTTTATTAAACACTGTTATTTCATTATATTTGCATTCCATTATATCTTTATTTTCTTTAATTTTCTTTATTTCATTACAACTTACAATTCTACCATC
>CANDSI010000007.1 GCA_947388575.1 uncultured Mycoplasma sp. | reverse complement strand
CTATGGTTATGACACTTATGATTACTATTATGGAATGAACTCTTTAGAAGATAAGTTAAAAAATAGAATTGCACTGATTGTTTATTATGGCTATGGTTACCAAGATAGGACTGATATAAAATGGTACAATATTACTCAGTATTTAATATGGGAAGAAATTGTAAAAAATGAAAACGGTCAAATATATTTTGAGGATACAAATAATAACAAAATAAAAATCTATGAAAAAGAAATAGAATTAATTAAAGAAGATATTAAGAATTTTGAAAGCAATCCATCATTTTTAGAATCAGGAGAATTAAAAGACTCATATGATTTAAAATTAACTGATAAATTAATATTTGAAGACACTAATAACAAATTAAAAGATTTTGATATTATTAATGATAGTAATGCAATAGATTACGAAGTGAAAAATAATAAATTAATTATAAAACCTATAGAGCCAAATATAATAAACATAATATTTTGCAGAAAAACAGAAAATTTAGAGACCATGAAAATTTACATTAATTCTTTATCTCATAATTTAATAAGTAGAGGAAAAATTAATACTAATAATCTAGTATTGACAATAAATATAAAAGAACCAGAAGTTATTTTAAAAGGTATATCTCCAGAGCTAAACAAATTTCCACTTACAGATAATGAATACAAAATTTATTCTGAAGAAGGAATAGAACTTTACTCTAACATAAAACTTAATAAAGAAGGAATAAGTGAAAAAATTAATTTATTTCCAGGAAAATATTACTTAGAACAAACCAAGACTTCTTATGGTTACAAACTAAATCGAGAAAGAATATATTTTGATATAAATAAAGAAGATATAACTTTAGATATCAAAAACGAATTAGAAACCAAAAAAGTTTCAATTGAATATCAATTAATAAAAAATAATAGTGACATAGCATTAAATTCCAACATTAAACTAAATATATATGATGAGGCTAATAATTTTATAAAAGAAATTACCACAGATAATAATGGTAAGGTAACAATTAATCTTATTTTTGGAAAATATAAAATATATAAAAGTGCGCAAAATAGAGATAATAAAGAATTAGCTAATATAGAAGTCAATGAGAATTTTAATGAAAATAAGGCAATTATAATCAAAGAGGAGTTATTAGAAAATAATTCAGATAATGAAAGTAATGTAAAAAAAGGAACAATAATTATTAATAAAATAGATTACATAAATAACAAGCCATTATCAGGAATAAAGTATGCTTTATATAATAAAGATAGAGAATTAATAAAAGAAGCTATAACTGATTTAGATGGTAAAATAATATTTAAAGATTTAGAAACAGGGATATATTATATTAAAGAGATATTAAATGATGACGATTACAAAAGAGATGAAGAAATTAAAATTGAAGTCAAAGAAAATATAGACACGATAATAACTTCTAATAACCGTACTGAAATAGATGTACCAAATACATATAGTAGAAATAATAGTATATACCTTTTATTATATATTTTAATAGGATCAATTTATTTTAAAAATGCTAAATTTTATAAAAAGAAAAAACATTTTAGTTAGTCTAGTAATAGTATTAATAATTATACTGGTTTTTATAAGTAAAGATAATATTAATAAAATAACTGAATACCATGAAAATAAAATATTAGAAGAGAAAATAAAAAGCAACAATGATTATTTCGCTATAATAGAAATAGAAAAAATAAATTTAAAAAAAGAATTATATGAAATAAATAATTCTAAGAATAATGTAGATATAAATATATTCGTTCATAAAAATAGTATATTTCCAAACAATATTATTTTAGCGAGTCATTCTGGTAATGGCAAACACGCATATTTTAAAAATTTGTTTAAATTAAAAAAAGAAGATATAATCAAAATATATAATCAAGATAAAGTATACGAATACATAATCGAAGAAATAGAAGAACAAAATAAAACAGGTAAATTATATATTAAGAATAGTTTAGATGATAGATTAATATTAATAACATGTCATAAAAATAATAAATCACAAGTGATTTATTATAGTAAACTAGTATCTATTAAAGACATTTAAGCAAAAAATGTCTAAAAAAGTAAATATTTTAAAAAAAATTTACTTTTTTTAAAGGAAATTAGAAATCAGAAAGTAATAAGTATATATAGAACGTATTTTTGAGGGAGTGAGTTTACTTGAATAATGAGCAAGAGTTAGAAAATATTCGTAAAAGTGCCAACATTGTAGATGTCATATCCAGTTATATACCATTAACTCAAAAAGGTAAAAATTACTTTGGCGTATGTCCTTTTCATGAAGATCATTCACCTAGTATGAGTGTTTCTGAAGAAAAGCAAATATATAAATGCTTTTCTTGTGGAGCCAGCGGCAATGTTTTTACATTTGTAAGCGAATATGAAAACGTTAAATTTATTGAAGCAGTAAAAATTGTAGCCGATAAATGCGGTTTAATATTTAAAGGTTCCCAAAACATTAAAAAAAGTAAAGCAAATAAAATAGAATACGAAATAATGGATTTAAGTTTAAAGTATTATCAAAATAATTTGAATACCGAACTTGGTAAAAATGCTAAAGAATATTTAAATAGTAGAAAATTAACTAGCACTGACATAAAAGAGTTTGATATAGGTTTAGCACTTGACAGCAATCATTCCCTAAATTCCTTATTAACAAGTAAAAAATATGATATTGAAACATTAGCTAACTTAGGCTTAATAAATAGAAACGGAAAATATATAAATGATGTTTTCACAAATCGTATAATATTTCCAATACATAACTTAGAAGGAGAAACAATTGGCTTTACTGGCAGAATATATCGAAAAGAGGATAGCGAGCAAGCAAAGTATTTGAATTCTAAAGAAACAATAATATTCAAAAAAGGTCAAATTTTATTTAATTATCATCGAGCCAAGAAAGAAATCGCACGCAAAAAAGAAGTAATAATAGTTGAAGGAAATATGGATGCAATAAGAATGAGTTCTAATGGCATAAAAAACGTTATTGCTCTTATGGGGACAAGCCTAACTAAAGAACAAGTTGATATAATAAAAAATTTACGAGCGAAAGTTATTTTAATGTTTGACAACGATAATGCTGGCGAGACTGCAACATTCGCAAACGGTAACATTTTAGAATCAGCAGGATTAAATTCTTTTGTAGTAAGACTAAGCGGCGAAAAAGATCCTGATGAATATATCATAAAAAATGGTACTAAAGCCATAATAGATAATATAGCAAACCCTATTAGTTTTTTGGAATTTAAGTTAAAGTATTTAAAAAAGAATAAGGACTTATCTAAAACAAATGATTTAGTAAGCTATATCAAAGAAATAATAGATAATATCAAAGACATAAATGACGATTTAACTAAAGAATTAACGATAAATAAAATGAGTAAAGACTATGATTTACCAATTGATTTATTAAAAAAAGAGCTCCAAAAACATGAAAGTACCAAAATAATTAAAGTTGAGCCTCAAAAAAAACTTGTCAAAAAGAAGATTTCGAAGTATGATATAGCGTGTCGAAATATTATTTACTTTATGTTAAACGATATTAAATATATAATTAAATACAAAAAAGAGTTAGGTTTCTTAGATAATAAGAAGTATCGTGGAATAGCAAGTGAAATTATCTACTATGCAGAAAAAGAAAATGGTATAGATATGGCATCATTCATTACTTATATAAATACTAAAGATTATTTAAGTGATGATGTAATGGAAATAATAAAAGAAGTTAATTTAGAAGAATTAGATATGGCATCATTTGAAGAGTTTATTCGCGTAGCGAGTGTTGAAATGGCCAGAAACCAAATAAAAAATTTGAAAGAACAAATAGCAAATGAATTAGATGCAAACAAAAGATTAGAACTAGCTAATAAATTATTAGAAATAAAAAAAGGATGTGTAGGTTATGAAAAATAATGAAAAAAATCTAGAAACTAAAAAAGAAAATAAAGGAGCAGCTAAAGAAATATTTGAAATAAAATCTTTAGAAGATAGAATAAACGATTTAATAAAAATAGGTAAAGAGAAAAAGTTTATTACATTTGAGCAATTAGCTGATGCATTAAAAGGATTAGATGTTGATAATGATTCTTTAGACGAAATATATAACACTTTGATGGAAAATGACATTCAAGTAGTAGCAGATGAAGATGAAACCACAGATGAGGATGGAGTTCCAAAAATAATAGAAGAGGATCCAATAATTTTAGATGATGCAGAATTAACTAAAGACATCAACATTAACGATCCAGTTCGTATGTATTTAAAGGAAATCGGTCGTATTTCATTACTTTCCCCTGAAGAAGAATTAGAACTTAGCGAACGTGTTGCAAGTGGAGATGAAGTAGCTATAAATAAACTAGCAGAATCAAATTTACGTTTAGTAGTTAGTATAGCTAAAAGATATGTTGGAAGAGGATTATTATTCCTAGATTTAATCCAAGAAGGAAACATTGGTTTAATGAAAGCAGTAGATAAATTTGATAGTGATAAGGGTTACAAATTCTCTACATATGCAACATGGTGGATAAGACAAGCTATTACAAGAGCTTTAGCAGATCAAGCAAGAACTATACGTGTACCAGTTCATATGGTAGAGACTATTAATAAAATGTCACGTATCCAAAGGCAATTAACTCTAGAGTTAAATCGTGAGCCTTCTGAAGATGAACTGGCCAAGAAAATGGGAATAAGTGTTGAAAAAGTAAGAGAAGTAATAAAAATCAGTCAAGAGCCAGTTTCATTAGAAACACCTATTGGTGAAGAAGATGATTCCCATTTAGGAGATTTTATCAAAGATGAATCTAGTATGTCTCCAGAAGAATATGCAACTAACGAAATATTAAAAGAAGAAATTAAAAGTGTTTTAATGACTTTACAAGTAAGAGAGCAAGAAGTATTAGAGTTACGTTTTGGGCTAGTTGATGGAACATGTCATACATTAGAAGAAGTTGGAAAAAAATTCAATGTAACAAGAGAACGTATTCGTCAAATAGAGGCTAAAGCTTTAAGAAAACTAAGACATCCATCTCGTGCTAAAAAGTTAAAGGATTTCCTATCAGACTAATGTTAAACAAGAAATTAATTGCTATAGCAAGTTTAATAGAACCAGAAGACATTGTTATAGATATAGGCTGCGATCATGCATATTTAGCTATATATTTAAAAACAGAAAAGCTATGTAAAGAAGTTTATGCTTCAGATATAAGTGAAAATGTAATAAAAATAGCTAAAGAAAACATTAATAAAAAAAATGTCAAGATTGAAGTATACTTATCTGATGGTTTTCAAGATATAAAGAATAATAATATAAATACTGCTATAATATCAGGTATGGGAACAACAACAATTTTAAATATAGTAAATAAATCTCCAAAAAACATAAATAAATATATTATAAGCAGTAACAATGAGCATGAAGTATTGCGAAAAGAAATGATTAAAAAAGATTTTTACATACAAAAAGAAATAGTTGTAAAAGAAAGAGATAAATATTATCCTATTATTGTATTTACAAAAGATTTTCAAAAAGAAAGTAATCTTTCATTAAAATATGGTAAAAGCAATAGTAAAGAATACTATAAGTATTTAGAAGAAAAAGAAAAAAGTATTTTAAAAAGGATACCTAAAAAACGTATTATAATAAGACTAAAACATTTAAAAAGAATTAAAGAATTAAAAAAATTACAAATGTAGAGGAAAACATATGGATAACAAAAATTTTTATGAAATATTAGAAATAAGAGAAGATGCCAGCGTAAGAGAAATTAGAGATGCTTATAAGAAAAAAGTAAAAGAATGGCACCCAGATGTTAATTCTTGTAAAGGTTTTAGGCAATGTCATAAAATGATGTGTGATATAAATGAAGCTTATACTCATTTAATTGATCCTGAATTAAGAAAACTACATGACGAATTTTTAGCTAAAAGAAGAGAAGAGGCTTTAAAAAAAGCTACATCAAAAAGACATAATTAAAACACTTCACATCCTACAACTAATATAAGTAAAAAAGATTTTAATTATTATGATTTAGATGACTATGAAGAAGATGAAAAAGAAAATTTTGTTTCTTGGTTGAATAGGTATTATTATCAGTTAATAAACGTATTAACAGTTTTTATTAGTTTAGAAGATTTAAATAAATTAGTAGAAGGATTTGAAAGTATAATCAATTATGAAAAAATTCTTTTGCAAAGACGTAAAAAAAGATATAAAAGTTTATAAGAAGAAAACTGGATTACCGCTTTTTATAGATGGAATATTAGAACTGATATTTTTAGAATTAGAAAGATTACTATTAGTATTACTAATAGTTTTTTTATTATTAGAAGAACTTGAGTTAGGTTTATTAGTTTCTTTTAATACAGATAAAATAGTTTTAGCATTATGAATCATAGGTCTAGCTTGTTGATAAAGAGGTATTACCTGATTAGCAACACTTAAAGTTTTAGAAATACCGCCAAGTACTTTAGCAAAGGTTAGACCACTTTTTACAGGAGCTCCAAACATAGACAATCACCTAATATATTATATGAAATATGATAATAAAATTGCTTTAAAATATATAATTAAATACGTTTTATAGTTTTATAATAATAAAAATTATGTTATAATCATTATAAAGTAGGGTAGATATTATGAAATTAGAAGGAAATATGGCTGTAGTAAAAATAGTATTAATGCCATTTTTATTTATAATAAGTTTTATCAAGCACTTTTTTATTGGTATTAAATTTATATTTTTTGATGTATGGAAAAGCATACTTAGTTATCAAAAAGCCAAAAGTGATTTTCGAAAACGCGGAAAAAATAATACGATAAAAATAGAAAGCAGTAAAGGCACTTTAAAAAAAGAGGACAATGTTCATACTCTTACTTATGCAGAAAAAGAGCGAATTAACCATGAAAAGAATAAATTAATTAAAGAAATGCAAGCAGAGGCTAAATTACGAAAAGTTAATAAAGAATACTATACATATTATGGAACTGACAAAAACGGGCGCAAAATAAAAGGTACCATGAGTGCTACAAATAAAATAACTTTACATAATTTTTTAGCAAATGAAGGTATAAATATATATAAAGTCGAGAAAAATACTCTAGCTAATTTCTTAAAAAAGATTGGCTTCGAAAGAGAGCATGAATTAAGTACTAAAGATTTAATATTTTGGTTAACGCAAGTTGCAACATATTTAAAAGCAGGCATTACCTTAAATGACACTATTAGATTAATGACTAAACAAGCAAGCAAAGATCCTAATAAAAAAAAGATATATCAAGCAATATCCTATGAATTAACACTAGGTGAAAATTTCAGCACGGCACTTGCCAATCAAGGAAATATATTTCCAAGTTTATTAATAAATATGATTAAATCTGCTGAAGCAACAGGAGAGTTAATTAAAACTTTAGATGACATGGCAGATTATTACACAGAAATTGATAAAACCAGAAAAGAAATGGTTAGTGCTATTATCTATCCAACTATTCTCTTGGTATTTGCAATTGCAGTATTAGCGTTTATTATGATATATGTTATACCTGAATTCATAAAAGTTTATAATAATGCTGGAATAACTATAAGTGGATTTACTTTATCAATTATAAATATTAGTAAATTTATAACAAACAATATTAACATAATAATAGTTTTATTATTAATTTCAATTATATTAATGTTAATTTTATATAAAAATTCCAAAGGTTTTAGAAAAGCAATTCAAAATTTTGGTATGCATTTTCCATTTTTCGGAAAAATAATTATATATCATGAAATAACTTTATTTACCAAGACTTTTGCTAGTTTATTAAAAAATAGCGTTTATATTACAAGTTCTATGGAAATACTAACTAATATAACAAATAATGAAGTTTACAAAGATATAATGATTGAAACAATCAGCAACATAGCCAGCGGAGAAAAAATATCATTATCATTTGAAAACAAATGGTGTGTGCCAGATGTGGCTTATTATATGATTGTAACTGGAGAATCAACCGGAGAATTATCATTAATGATGGAAAAAGTAGCAAATTATTATGGCGATTTACATAGATCAAAAGTAACTAATTTAAAAAGTTTCTTAGAACCAATAATGATAGTTACTCTAGCATTAATAGTCGGTATTATAATTCTTGCAGTAGTAATTCCTATGTTTAGTCTTTATGGGCAAATAGGTTAGGGGGGATAATATGATTATTATATTATTTTTAATAGGTTTTATTTTAGGGTTAGCATATACTCTAATAGGAGAAAGATTACCTTTAAATATACCTGAGGTCAGACCAAAAGAAGATAATTCATGGATATTAAATTTATTCATTGGTATATTAAATGGATTAATAATAATTATAAGTCATTATAGTTATGGTGTTTCATATGAATTTTTCACTTCTATAATTATCGCTGCATTAGTAATAATTATATTTGTCAGTGATTTTAAATATTTAATAATACTAGACAGTCCTTTAATTATTTCAAGCATACTCATATTAATTTTAAAATATTGTTACTTTGGTATAAAAGAAGTAGGTTTTAGCATTTTAAGTGGCATTGTGTTATTTGCATTAATGCTTCTTATAGGGAAAATAGGAAAATTAATTTTCAAAAGAGAAGCTTTAGGTGGCGGAGATATAAAATTAGCCATTGTAATAGGCATAATATTAGGTTTAAAATTAGGTCTAGTAGCAATTATTTTATCATCTCTTTTAGCAATGCCATATGCTATTGGAGCTATGATGTTAAGCAAAGATAAAGAAGTTCCATATGGACCATTTTTAATAGGAAGCCTAGGCATAGTTTTTATCTTTATAGAAAAATTTACAAATTTAATTAATTTTCTTGTTTAAAAGCATGTATAAGTATTAATACATGTTTTTTAGTTTTATTTGATTTAATGCGAACTTTGTTATATAATAAAAAACTAAAAAGAGGGGTTATATATGCAAGATTATATTAATTATCAAGGATTGTTATCAAAATTATCCAAAAAAGATTTAAATGGCTTATTTACTTATTTACAAAATTATAAATTAACACAAAAAGATTGTTTAGGGTTTTCAGATTTTTATAGTTTTGGAATAGAAGTTGAATTCGAACATCTCGCTTTAGAAGAAGCAAAAAGAAAAATAAAAAGTATTGAAGATTTCAAATATTGGTCCGTTCATGAAGAAAAAAGCGTTCATAAAATCATTGACAGTGAAATAATAGGTGGAGAGGTTTCAACTGACATTCTTCATAATAACGAAAGTGATTGGAAAAAAGTTTTCAAACTTTACAACATTTTAAAAAAACTTGGCGCAATATCTACTAATAAATGCGCATTGCATATTCATGTAGGAGCCCAAATATTTGGCGAAGAAATTGAATATTTAAAAAGATTTATTAAAGTATGGTGCATATTTGAAGATATAATATTTAGATTTGGTTATCAAGAAACAGATAAACCTCGAAATATTGGAAATATGAGTATATTTTGCACACCACTAGCTCCAGTTTACCGCGAAATAGTAAAAAAGGAACCACACTATATTAGAAATGCTATGACACCTTATGAGTTCAACTTCGGTAAAAGAAATGCTGTCGCTTTTCATAATTATCATTATTTAAGTTGTGATGAAGAAGTAAATAATGATATCGAAATTAGATGTATGAATGGCACATTGAATCCGATAATAGTTGAAAACAATGTTAATTTCTTTTTAAATTTGATGTTATATGTTACAAGTGATAAATATGATTCAAAACTAATAGATAGATTATTCAAAAAAGCTGGGGAAAAAATATTTGAAGAATACTCAATATTAGATTTAAAAAAAGCCCTGATGTTAAGCGATTTAATATTTACAAGCACTCGAGATAAAATCGATTTTTTAAAAGGGTATGTTAAAGATAGCGATACTCTAACAAGATAAGAATTTAGCTTGTAAAAAGTATAAAAATACGTTATAATATTGGAAGTATTTGAAAGGAATAGTGTTTTATGAAAAACGTAAAAGAAATTGAAATTAAAATTGAGGGTGAAACTTGGGAAAATGCTCTTGATAAAGCATATAAAAAGAAAAATAAAGAAGTTAAAGTTGAAGGCTTTAGAAAAGGAACAGCACCAAAAAATATATTTATTAAAAAATTTGGTATTGAATCTTTATATATGGACGCTGTAGACTTTGTTATGGATGAAGCTTATAAAAAAGCATTAGACGAAGCAAAGATCACACCAGTAATCGAACCGAAATTAGATATTACAAGTATAAGTGAATTAGAAGCTATTTTCAAATTTACAATTACTGCTAAGCCTGAAGTAACATTAGGCGAATACAAAAAATTAGGTATAAAAAAAGAAACAGTAAAAGTAACTAAAGAAGAAATTGATGAAGAAGTAGCAAAATTACAAAATCAACTTGCAGAAATAGCTCCTAAAGAAAAAGGAAAAGTAGAAAAAGGAAATACTGCTGTTATTGATTTTGAAGGTTTTGTAGATGGTAAATCTTTAGATGGTGGCAAAGGCGAAAATTATCCATTAGAAATAGGCACAAATACATTTATTCCAGGATTCGAAGATGGAGTAATTGGTATGGCTATTGGAGAAACTAAAGAATTAAATTTAAAATTCCCAGAAGATTATGTAGCTGATTTAAAAGGCAAAGATGTTAAATTCAATGTAACAGTAAGAGAAATTAAAGAAAGAATAGTTCCAGAACTAAATGAAGATTTTTACAAAGATCTAGGTTATGAAAATATTAAAAACGAAACTGAATTCCGCAAAGAAGTAGAAAATGTTATCACTGAACGCAAAACTGCCGATATTGAAGATGCACATTTAGAAAAATGCTTAGAAAAAGCTAGTGAAAACATGAAAGTTGAATTATCAGAAGATATTATTTCTGAAGAAGTACACCGCATGATTCACCAATTTGAAGATCAATTAAAAATGCAAGGAATCAAAATAGATGATTACATGCAAATAACAGGGATGACTCACGAAAAATTACATGAACAAATGGAGCCAGAAGCTACAAAAAGAATCAAATATCGTTATTTATTAGAGGCTATCGCAGATATTGAAAAAATTGACTTTACTGAAGAAGAAGTTAATAAAAAAGCTGAAGAAATGGCATCAAATTATGGCATCACAGTTGAAGAATTGTTAAAAGCATACGGATCAAACGAAATAGTTAAATACGATATGAAAATGCATGGAGCGTTAGAAATAGTAAAAAATAATAATTAATAAAAAGCAAAAAACAATTTTAATATAAATGAAATTGTTTTTTTATTGGGTCTAAGCGCGATCGTGGTACCAGGATACAAGTTAGACCCAACATTGTAAATTTTAAAGTTTTAGATGAAAAAAATAATTAAAAATCAAAATATTTTTCCATAAAATTACATTTAATGACATTTATTTATTGACAAATTTCATCGGGGGGGGGGGTATAATGAGTATAGAGAAGAGGTATATGTTTATGAAAAACAATGTTGTAGTGCATGGTTATACTGGTTGGTATGCAGTAAAACCAAAAATTGAAATTTATATTAAAGGAGAATTAATTGGTCAAGTATCATATCGTGATACATTTGAATTTAGTATTGAGGAAGATTGCGAAGTAGAGTTTAAATGTTCAATTCGTAAAACAAAAATTAAGGTGTATAAAGATAAGAAAAATATTATTTCTTTAGAATTTAATCGCTTTTGGGGTACATTAAATGCTAATTATAGAGGAGAATAGAAAATGAAAGATAATGTAAGTATTGAGTTCAATATTGATTATGAAGCAAGTATATATGCTGATGGTGAATTAGTAGGAAAATCAGGATATAAAGATACATTTAAATTTTCAGTTGAAAAAGATTGCTTATTGACTTTTAAAAAAGGAAGACAGAAAGCTATGATTAAGGTTTTTAAAGACAAAGAAAATAAAATTGTAGTTGGATATAGTACAACAGGTCAATTAAAAGCTTCTTATATGCAAGATAAAAATGAAAAAACTGAAGAAAATATTCAGGAAAGCAAAGTTGAAGACTATAATGAAAACAAAAATAAAATGGAAAGTACATCTTCTGCTAATTTAAATACAACAAATAATCAAAACTCAGATACTATGGCTACAATTATAGGAATTTTAGTAATATTGGCCATAATTTATGGTGTTTATAGTGTTGGCAAAGGAATATTTAGCGGTAATGATACTAAAGATAATAATACCAATGATAAAGGAAAAGAAACTCCAGAAGTTAAAGAAAGAAATGCAAGAAGTGAAATAGAATATCTAATTAGGAATTCTACAAGTAAAGGTATTTATTTATATAATATGTATTCAATAGGAAAAATAACATCTGTAAATTGCTCTAGTTCTGAAAATGAATATGATAATAATGGTAGATATTTAATGAGATGCAGTTATACCTATAATCCTAAGAATGGTGCTGGTAGTACTATGTTAGATAGAGAAGACAAAGGTGATGTTTATGCTTTATATATGGATAATGGTGATGGAACGTTTGCTTATAGATTTGGGCATGCTGGAACAGCATATAAAAATAAATTTAAATCAGACTATTGTTGGGGTAAAGATAAAACGCTAAAATATAATTGTAAACAATAAAGTTGTAAATAAGTTTTTACAGCTTTTTCTTTTTGTTTTATATATTTTTTGATATAATAAATAAGAAAGAGTTGATAATATGCCAAATATAAAATATTTAATTAAAAGAATTAGCAAAATGGATTATGGTAACATGTTTAAAAAGATTAATTCTATTCATAAAAAAACAGGTAAAAAAAGAATATGCATTTTTAATGATATACGCAAATGTGCTGTTAAATATGGTGCTGGTTATTCTGATTATGATTTATTTGAAATGTATAATTTAAGTGATGAAGAAAGAGATACTTACATAACAAGAGGTAGAAATAATGATTTAGTAAAGAAATATAATAACCAAGAATATAATCATATATTTCGCAACAAAGTCGAATTCAACAAAACTTTTGAAGAATTTATAAAAAGAGACTTTATTGAAGTAAATTCTTCATCAAAAGAAGAATTAAAAAACTTTATAAAAAAGCACAAAATATTTATGGCCAAACCTGTTTCTGGCACATGTGGCAAAGGGATCGAAAAAATAAATGCTGACGATTATAATAACTTAGATGAAATAATAGATTATTTAACGAGTGATGGATTGAACTATGAATTAGAAGAGTTAATAGTTCAATGCAAGGAAGTAAACAAAATATATGATGGATCAATTAATACAGTGCGAATTGTCACAATCTTAGACGACAACAATACCCCTCATGTTATATGCGCTTATTTTAGAATTGGAAATGGCAAGTATGTAGACAATTTTAATAGTGGTGGTATGGTAGCTCCAGTTGACGAAGAAAAAGGAATTGTAATAGACAAAGCCATCGATAAAAATAAAAATTTATACGAACGTCATCCCGCAACTAATTATAAGATAAAAGGTTTTGAATTTCCAAATTGGAAAGAAGCCCTAGATTTAGTAAAGAAAGCCAGTTTTAAAATACCTGAAATGCGCTACATTGGTTGGGACGTTTGTTTTAGCAATAAAGGACCAGTATTAGTTGAAGGAAATGAATATCCAGGGCATGACATATATCAACTACCAGAACATACTCACAATAAAGTTGGTATTTGGCCCAAATTTACAAGAGCTTTCAAAGAAAAAAAGACTAAAAAATAACAGTAAAAATTTGGCAGTTAAAAAGTTTAAAAAAATTGTCAAATTAGGTAGACAAATGAAATTTTTATCTATATAATAAAATGCAATGTCAGGAAAAGAGAAATTATAAAAAGTAGTAATGATATTATCGAAACTAACTTCATTTATGATGTAAGAAAATTCCAAAAGAATAAAAAGTCAAAAAATAATTAAAAAATAGGAGGTAAGTAAAATGCAGCAAAAATTTCCCACAATGATCTTAAAAGGACTAATCTTACTTCCTAGCCAAGAAGTAAAAATTGAATTAAATAACGAATTAAGCAAAAGTGTAACAATGCTTGCTAACACTGAATACAATCGTCATTTACTTGTAATTACACCTAAAAATCTTGTCGAAGAAACACCAGAAGTTAGCGATTTACCTGAAGTTGGAGTAATAGGCAAAATAAAAAGCAGAATAGAGTTGCCAAATGGAAACGTTAGAGTGACTATCAAAGGATTAGAACGAGTAAGAATTCTAGAGTTTTCTAACAATATAAACAATAATGACATATTAGAAGCCAATGTAACAAAAATTGATTTACCAGAATTTGATGAAGTTGAAAAAAAAGCAAATATTAAAAAGTTAGTAGAATTAGTAACAGAATATGTATCTGCATCAAGTCATATATCTAATAGCATCATAAATCATATTAAAACTATTGATAATTTAGAAAGATTGACTGATAGTATATGTGCCTTCTTACCTATATCATTTAATAAGAAGTTAGAATACATTGAAGAAATAAATGCGTTATATCGAGCTAAGAGTTTATTAAAAGATATAAAAGTAGAATTAGAAGTATTGAAATTAGAAGAAGAAATAGAAACAGAGCTAGCAGA
>CANDSI010000006.1 GCA_947388575.1 uncultured Mycoplasma sp. | reverse complement strand
AAAACTATTAAACTGCTTACAAATATCAAAATTAATTTTAATTTCATTAAAATCTCTCCTTTTGGTACGTAGTGTAATATATTTTATTTTATATTGCAATTCTATAATATTTTTTCAGTTAGTATTTTCAGTTAGTATATATATTATAGGGAGGTTATAGGAGGGATGTGGAAATAATACTCCCATTATCTAACTTGTTCGGATAATTTAACTTTTTTATCTATTAATTTTTGATGTTCTAAATGTTTATTGTAAAAAATAATAGCTTGGTAAATATAATCTTCTACTTTGTCATCCTTTAACTTTGGCAGTACTTGGCTAATTTTCTTTTTATCTAGGTGTATCCTTTCAATTTGATTAGGTTTAGCTTGGTTTAATATTTTTTTTACTTTTGATTCTTCAAATTCTCCTTTTTCACTTAAATATTTTATTTGCTTAGCTTGTGATACACTGGGTGTACAACCATTATATCCCATTACATCTAGTAATACTGCTTGCTCATCTATTTCTAAATAAGAGATATCCACTGCTGGTGTTAGTGCAATTATTCCATTATCCACCATTTCTAAGATTTCAGGTATAAGGTTTGTTAATCTAATGTATCTATGAATATTTCTTGCACTTTCATTTAATTGTTGAGCTAGAATAGCATCACTTCTTAACTTCGTGCCAACTTGGCACAAAGATATTTCAATCTTTCTACCTTGGTGTTTTTCTGCTTCTAATCTCATTTTATATGCAAAGGCTTTTTCTGAAGGTAACACTTTCTCACGTTGAATATTACTATCAACCATTATTATTGTAGCTTCATCATCGCTTAATTCTTTTACAATACATCTAATAGTTTCTTTACCTACCATAGTACTTGCTTTTTTTCTTCTATGTCCTGATATCATTTCATAAGTTCCATCATTTAAAGGCCTAACTACTGCTGGTTCTAATACGCCATACTTTGCTATGCTTTCAGACATACTAATCAGTTCTTCATTTTCTTCAACTTTAAATGGATGATTTTTAAAGTCTTGTATTTTTGAAATAGGAATGTCTACAACTTTCTCTATGTTATTTTCTTGCCTTTCTTCCTCAGTAGAAAATAATTCATCTAACGATGGCAGTTTCTTTTTTTGTTCTTCTTCTCTCATCTTCTAATATCTCCTTTGCTAATGAAGTATAAGCTATTGCTACTTTGCTATTTTTGTCATATTCAAATATGCTTTTGGCATAAGCTGTTGATTCTGCTGTTTTTATTGCCATTGGTATTTGTGAATTATAAAAGTGAATTTTACTCCCATAATTAGTTATTAAATCAGATTTTAATTCCTTTGATAAATTAGTTCTATTATCTATCATAGTAAATAACACGCCGTCAATAATTAAATCCGAATTAATTTTCCTATTTATTCTTTTAATCGTTTTAATCAATTCTGTCATACCTTTAGCTGAAAAATAATGTCCTTGAGTTGGTATAATGACTCTATTAGCAAAAGCTAAGGCATTTATTGTTAGTATTCCAAGCGATGGTTGACAATCAATTAGAATATAATCATATTCTCTTTTTAAATGACATAATGATTTCTTCATTGTACTTTCACGACACATTGCATTTACTAATGAGAACTCTAATGATGACAATTCTAAATCTGAAGGAATTAAATCTATATTTTCCTTATGATGTAGTACTGACTCTTTAATATTGCTATCATCATTATTAATTTCATTCAGCATGATTGTACTTAGAGTAACTTTTAAATCATCAGGACTATCAAATCCCATATACGTTGTTAGATTTCCTTGTGGATCACCATCAATTAGCAATACTCTTTTACCTTCTTTAGCAAGCGCTACACCTAAATTAAAGACCGTTGTCGTTTTTCCTACACCACCTTTTTGGTTTGCAACTGCTATTACTTCGCAATCTTTCAATTTTTCATCTCCTCTCTAACATTTCTTGCCATTAATTAAAATGGCTATGTATAATAGCATTAAAAAAACTGAATTTAATCAGTTTATTTTTAACGGCAATAGTACTTTTTGGCTATGTCTTTTGATATTCCTATCCTTCTATTTAAGTTTGTGCTATCTTTTTCTTTTATTTTAATTTCTTTCTCATCAAAATCTCTATATCTTATATTACTAATCTGACTAAAGCAATCATTGAGCTTTCCGTTGGTTTTGTAAAATAAGCAATATTCTAAATAGGATAATATATCAATACTATCATCTTTTGAACAATGATATATTTCACATAGTTCATTTATCTGCTTTTCAGTTAATTTTTTATTGTTTTCAATATCTTTTCTAGCTTTACTTTTAATCATAGCTTGTTTGCTTTTTATTTTCACTTGTTCTTTATAATTATTTTTATAATCATTAAATGGAATTAATTCACCACATTCTAATATATAATCAGGAATAACTATCATTTGGATGTTTTCTGAATCAGCTATATTAAATAATTTAAGAAAATCTTTTTTGCTTAGATTATTTGGATTTTCTATTACTACTATTTCTTCATCTTCTCTTAGTTGTCCTTTTGGATTCTTTACTTTTAATACGCCTTTAACAAGATAATCATTTTCTTTTGATTCAGAACAACAAAACATCGTTGATAAAGCATCTACTCTATATTTACTATTTATCTTTAATATTGTTAAATATTTCATTTTAATTCCCTTTCATTTGCTTATTATATTATAAGACTATTATCATATCAATATTATATTATATGTTTATTAAAGTATTGTACGAATTTGGACTACAATCGGCCACATATTATATGTCTGTTACTTGATTTTATCTAGGTTTATTTAGATTTTTGAAATAAATTAAATCACACAAATTAAGCCTAAATAAGTCACTTTTTTGGGAGTAATCATAATAACTAACAAAATACTCAACGTGATTATCAGGGAAGAATTCCTTTAATTCTGAATAAAGTTGTCCTGCTAGAGTTTTATTATGTGCTAAAACTAGTGTTGGTTTATTAACTTCTTTAATTACATTAGCAATAGTAAAAGTCTTACCTGTACCTGTTGCTCCTAGTAAAACTTGCTCTTTCTTGCCTTCTTTAATTCCTTCTACAAGTTCTTTAATTGCTTCTGGTTGGTCTCCCGATGGTTCAAATCTTGATACTAACTTAAACATTATATCACTCATTTCTGTTAATTATTTATAATTTTATTTATACTATTTCATTATAAAAAATATTTATTTTTATAAGTACTAGTCTTAAATTAATAATTTAATATTAAATAACTTTTTCTAAACCATATTTTATCATAGAATGGTATTAATGTATATTTCTTTTTTATTTAGTATTTACTATATATTATAATTTATTATATAGTTTGTGTTATTGTTTTTGTTTGTTACTCTTCATATAAATAAATGCTATTCTGAAATAATATTTTTAGAGTTTTACACTTGACTATTATGTAATAAAGTGTAGAATAATATATTAAAGGAGAAAAATATGAATAGTTTACCAATTTTAAGAATAACAAGTGGTTTTACATCATTTATAGCTATACTAGTTAAAGATAAACAACTTCTTTGTTATACCCACGGAGAGTTTACTTCTGTTGGAACTGAAGCTAGGAAAGAAGAAAAAGAAAAAATGAAGAGAGATATTGCAACAATGGTTTGTGAATGTGCTAAAATATATGGAATAGATACTATTGAAGTAGAGGTTAAAGGTCATCTTAGTACTGGCTTAGTAGATTTATATTTCTTAGAATCAAATGGCATTAATGTAAGATGGATAAAAGATAAAACCCCTGTTCCTCATAATGGCTGCGTTCCTAATAAAAGAATTAGAACACATAAATAATATTGATTGATTTACATTTCAATCCTTTTTATTTCTAAATTTCATTAAACAAAGTATTTTTATAAAAAAAAGAGTAGACTAGCATTTAAACTTGTCTACTTTCTTTTTTTATTTATTTTTCTTTTTGAATACATATACTGATAGTCCTATAAGTATTGTCATTATAGCTGTCATTAACCATATAATATAATTATTTTTTCTAGTTACTTTGTTAGAGTTATGTATAGGATTGCTTGTACTTAATTTTTTGTATGATACTACAAACCTACCTAAGTTTTTAGCTGATATTTCAATGTTTTCGCCATCTTTTACATAATCAACAGGTTTTATTATATTATCTTCTGTTATTTCATATACACCAATAAAGTCTTTATTATTATCTATTTTTATATTTATTTTGATTGGACTTGTTGCATTAACATTAATTCTTTCATATTTGTCATTTTCTAAATAGATATCATAATATTCACTTAAATCACCAAAACTATATTTTAAGTTTTCATCTAATTCAAAACCATTAGCACTTAGTTTACCATCTTCTTTAATTGCATTTGATGGAATTTTAACATCAACTTTATCTGTTGTATAATTTTTATATTCACTATCATCTGGTTTTTCTATATCAGGTTTATCACTTGGCTTGTTATTATTACCAGAGTTTCCTGGCTTATTAGGTTCATTTGGTTTATTTGGAATATTTGGTGTATCAGGGTTTTCAGGTTTATTTCCTTCATTTGGTTTATCAGTATTAGGTTTGTCGTCTGGTTTTTCTGATTCATTAGGATTGTCTGGAGTATCAGGCTTATCTGGTTCTTCAGGTTTTTCAGGGACATCTGGTTTGATATCATCGATACCAATTGTATCGATAATAGCTGTAACTTTTCCTTCATTTCCTACTTTGTCATAGAATATTATTTCATATGTTCCATTTTCAGTAAATTCATAAACGCCATTACCTTCTTTAAATGTTATTTCTTCACTTGGATTTATTACAGTGACTGTTACTTTGTCTTTTGTCTTGTCGTATTTTAATTCGGCAGTAGGAGCAACTCTATCTATCCATGTGACAGTTGCTTCAATTTGACCAACATTACCTCGACTATCTAAATATTGGAAGCCAAATGTGCCATTTTCGGTAAATGTATATTTATTACTAGCATCATTGTTTACTATTCTAAATCCATCTTCAAGGGTTAATGTTACTTCAACATTATCTCTGGTTGGATTAGTTGTTGAATATTTTAATTCGTAATGTGGTACTCTTGCTATCCATGTTACTATCGCTTTTATCGAACCAGTATTACCTGCTCTATCAACAAATTCGAAAGTAAATTCACCATTGTCAGTAAATACATATTCGTCACTGCCACCATTATTAGTAATTGTTATTGGTTCACTTGGTTTTAATTTGGCTGTAACTGCTTTATCTGTTAAATGAATTGTACTATATTCTACTTCAGCTGTAGGGGCTGTTTTATCTATCCAATTAACAGAAATAGTTTTCTTACCTATATTTCCTAAATCATCCATAAACTCTAATTCAATTGTATCATTTTCTAAGAAAGTTATTGTCTTACTATTGTCTACAGGATTGGTTGCTATTTGAACATCTTTTGATAATATTGTTACATTTTTATCAAATTTCAGTGTTGCTACAACTTCTTCATTAGTAATAGTTGTTGTATTAAATGTTACATCTAATTTTGGTGCAGTTTTATCTATCCATGTTACTTTTGCTGTTGTACTTCCTTTATTACCATTATCGTCAACATATTCAAATGTAAACTCGCCATTTTCCGTAAATGTATGAGTCATTTTACCATCATTATTAGTTACGGTTATTGGTCTAATTGGATTTACTAATTCAGCGACTACATCTTTGTTAGTTGGATTTACAATGTTATAGTTAACATCTGCTCTTGGTGTATCATTTACTAAAACGTTTTCATATAGTTTTATAACCGATACAGCTAAAGCAATAATCTCACTGTCATAAGCACTTTGGCATTCGAATTTTACATATAAAGCTTTTTTAGCGACTGGGAATTCTATATGTTTTAGATTATCATTATCTCCTAAATTATTCTTTGTGGCAGCTAGTTCCCAATTTTGATTATCCATACTAACATAAATTTTAACATTTCTAGCACGACCATATGGAACAAAAGTAATATACTTAGCATTTTTATCTGGAATATAATCTAGACCTGAGATGTATCTTGGTTGGTCTAATTTTATTGTAACATATGCTGGCATTATTCCATGTTTAGATTGCCAAGAAGTATTTACATTACCGTCTAACATGTTTTCTACTTTTCCTGTTTGAGTAGCATTTACTTCATGAATGCTTAAATATTTAGATTGAATATACCATTTTTCATCATTAGTGTTGTTTTCTTTAAATGTGTAATATACAGGGTCACTTGCAATTTGTGTTCCTTTGGCAATTACTCTTACATAAACTCTTTTATTGCCACTAAATATTGGATTTGTATTAGCAAATGAATTCCATCCATCTGCTGGATTTAGCGTCCATTCCATTTCATCAGTTACACCAATCATTCTATCTTCTTCATCATTGATAGAAATTAAACCAGTTGGGAATGACCTTTTAGTAATATCTATGGTATAAATATTAGCATCAGTCATTGGTAAACCTGAAATATGAACTTTAATATCATTATTTACTGTTATACTTGCTACTTCCTCTGGAGTTAGTTCTACTGAGTGTTCATATACATCTTTCCATGTATTACCTCCATCTAAACTATAACTCCAATTAACTTGTGAACTTTGTAATTGTTTTGATAATGTAATTTTATTAGCTGATGATCCGCTAAATGAGAATGATGCTATATCAGAATTTATCTCACCTAATAAAGCTTGTGCTACAACTGGTACTTCTTTATATTGTAATGTATTTGCGCCAGTTGCTTTTGTAGCTTGTCGTAAAGTTTTATTTTGTAAAAGCATTAATTTACTTTTATACTCTGGTGATGTAATCTTAAGTCCGATTCTACGAGTTAAATCATACATAGGAAGCGGATTATATGTATAAACTGCACTTATTTCTTCCGCTAAACTGATTAACTCTTCCTCAGTTTTAGTTCCATCTTTTATATATAAATTTACTAACCCTAACCATGCATCCCAGTTTATTATTTCTTCTTTTAAAGCATCACGATATATTTTTTCTAACTTCTTGCTATCATCTTTATATACTCTTTCAAGCATCATTATTAATTCTGCTTTTTCATATTTGTCATATTCATTTTGCGCTTCTTGTGATAAGAAGAAATATGAAGCTGATTTTATTGTACCTGTATTTGTTACAATTCCACTACTGAGATTTCCCCAGTCATTAGGCATTCTTGAATATCCTTGGGTATTAGCCCATGCAGTTTCTGCGACATTGTATGCTAATTGCCATGCTCCTTTGCCACCAACATTATAATAATATATATAAGCTGCATGAGCAGGTTGACCTACAACGCTTGCTGGTACTCCCCATACACCATATAAATTGGCTGCTGTTTTCGAAAGTCCTCCACATACTGCTCCTTCTTCAAATACTATCCATAATTTTGGATTGCCTGATTTATATGTTATATTGTAATCTGATAAATTGTATTTTTGGTCCCATTTAGCATAGTTTTCTTGACTATAATATTGTGGTCTGTAATAACTATATCCGAAGGTATAAGTTATATATTTATATGGATTAAATCTATCTGTTGTATTTGGATATCTTTTAGCTGAGTAATCTCTTAACCATTTGATTTCTTCGTCATCTATGTTGTTATGCATTAACCAACGCATTTCTTCCACAGTGTAACTCTCAAACATTGAATTTGACATTAATTTATTGTTTAAATGCATATCTTTATATATTTCATATCGAGTTACTGCATTGGAACATTGACTATTGTTAATCCATAAGCATACGTTTGAAGAATGAGTTAATGATAAAGATAACATCATTCTTAAATATAAATCTTTATATTTAGTGCCATTTGCTGTTACCCCTTCATTCTCTAAGTCTTCTTTGTGCGCATGATATAAATTACTAAGTACTTGTAATGAATTAGCATATGTACCATTAGGATTTCCACCGACTGTCCACAATCTTAATGCCTCTTCATTATATATGAACCATTTTAATGTTTCCATATTTTTAGGGTCTGCATCTACAAAAGCTCTTAATTGAAATTGTCCTACTCTATCAATAAAGTTTCTTTGTAATAATGTAAGTTTTAAATTATCTTCTATTGCTCCTGATGTATAATTAGCTTTTATTGCTTTATCAAATTCGCTTACTGGTATAGTTATATCATCACTATAACCTTCTTTGATTAATTTACTATCTCCCCATACAGCATGGTCTGAAGCATTAGAACCATTATCATGAGCATATAATCTTATATAATTTACTCCTCTAATGTCTATCTTAGCATAAGAAGCATTGCTTACACCTTTTTTAGCATCAGGATTTTCTTCAGTTTGTAATGTCCATTCTTTACCATCTACAGAAGTATAAATATAAAATTTGACACCATTACCAGTATTACCAGCAGTAGTATTTAAACCATAATATGTCGTAAAATATGCATAATCTTTATATTCACTAATATCATATTCTACAGTTGAAGTAGCATGAGCCCATATTCCTTTTTTAAACGTTGTGGAATAACCATTTAACTTTAATATTAATGGTGTATTTGATTGGGTTTTATCAAGAGATACTGTTCCCCAACCTACCTGTGCTTTATTATAAGTTATATCTGATAAGTATAAAACTTGTTCAGAGACATTACCTCTATCAATTAATACTGTCTCTGGTAGGGCATAACTCCTTGTAGGATGGCTAAAATATATAAGTATTCCTATTAAAAATATTACCCCACACATTACATAAAAAATTCTCGATTTTAGAATTTTACTAAAACTCAAAATCTTATTAATATCCATTACACTCTTCCTCTCACTAATATAGATTATCATTATCTATTATTTATATATATTTTATCATGGGTTTTTGGTCTTGACAATATCTTTTAGAATGGTTAAAAGTTTATAAATATTTTTTATTATTTTAATTTCTTAATTGTTAATTTTATTTTTTAGCTTCTTTTTTCGACTTTTTATGTATTTTTTTATTAATTAGTGCTATAATTAAGGGGATGAGTGAGGTGGAGTTTTTGAAAACTATAAAAAAGAATTTACCAGATGGAGTAAAAAAACAATTTGGTAAAGTTAAAGGCGTTAAAGTAAGATTTATTAACAAAAATTTAGATAAAAAGAAAGCTAGCAAATAATTTAGATTGCTAGTTTTTTAATTTTAATATAAATATGTTTCTGGAATATATAATACTTCTCCTACTTTGATTTGATTCTTATCTTTTATTTTATTTATTAATACTAATTCAAATACTGATGTGCGATAGTAGCTTGCTATTAATGATAATGTATCACCTTTTTTTACTACATATTTTATTAAATGATTATTATTGGTAGGTTTTATTTCTAATCTTTCATTTGGATATATCAAATTGGGATTTTTTATATCATTCCAACTAACTAAATTGCTTATTGTTACATGAAAAATATTTGCTATTCTTGTTAATGTGTCTCCTATTTTTACAATGTAATTGTCATTATTTCCACTTTTTGTAACTTGTTTTTCAATATTAGTATTTATCTTTAATACTTCATTTGGAAATATTAAATTAGGATTTTTTATATTATTTTCTACTATTAAATCATTAATTGTTACATTGTATTCTTTTGCTATATGATATAATGTATCACCAAATTTAACTCGATAATATATTATTTTTTTCTTTTCTTCTGGTTTTAGTTCTGGCTCTTTTATAATACTACTATTCTCTAAATATATTTCATTTTTAAAAATATCTCTATCTACATAACCCTTGATACCTGGAATACTTCCTTTATCTGTATATTGCCAACCAATATAATTCTTGCCTTCAGGTTCTTTAACTCCATATTCTGCTAACCATAATGGATATTCTTCAAATAATGCTTCATCAAATGTATATTTGGCATTATATGCATCACTATATATTACGACTTCTTTTTCGGTTAGCCTTTTTAATTCTTCTAAAAATGACTTTGCTATACTATTTATTTCTTCTTTTGTTAAACCTCTAAAGGTTTCAAAATCCATTGCTAATCGACAATCTGCTTCTTTTCCTTTGATAACTGTTGCAAAAAATCTCGCTTGTTCTTGCGCTTCTTCTATGTTTCTTGCTGTTACATAATGATAAAATCCTATTTTTAAATTGTTTTCTTTGGCTTTTTGGTAATTTTCTTCAAATTTAGCATCAATGTAAGAATGACTGGCACTACTTCTTATATATACTATTTCAATCCCATAATCTTTTACTTCTCTAAAGTTAATATTACCTTGAAATTCACTTACATCTATTCCTTCAATTGCTTTTACTTTTGAAGAAAAGGTTAAAAATGCTAATAAAGATATAATTATTAGACTTATTTTTTTAATAAAAAACACCTCCTATTATATTATATTAAGTGGTATTTTAAATGACTTTACTATTGTCTATTTTCTTAGCGTTTTATGTCGATATTTGTTGAGAAATGTCGTAGATAAGTCAAATCTTACCCTAAATACTTATTTTGCTTATGTTATTATGCTCTGAATGTTAATATTGCTTTATCTTTAGAAAGGAATTTTTATATGCAAGAACAACAATATTATATTGAGATTGAAAGTTATATAAAAAGAAATGAAATAAATAAAAGAAGAAGATTATTTGAAGAGAATTATGATACATTAAAAAATTATTGGGAGATAGGTAGACTTTTAGTTGAAGCTCAAGGTGGAAGCAATAGAGCAAAATATGGCAATGAGTTAATTAAGAAATGGAGTCAAGAATTTACTAAAAATTATGGTAAAGGATATAATGTTACTAATATGAAGTATTATAGAGCCTTTTATTTAATGTTTATAAATGGTCACCCAATGGGTGGCAAATTATTATGGAGTCATATAAGAGAGGTTTTACCAATTAAAAAAATAAACAAAAGAAATTATTATTTAAATTTATGTATAGAAAGAAATTTATCTAAAAGACAATTAATTGAAGAAATAAAATCTGGCTCATATGAAAGACTCATAAATAAACCTGAACATATTGAATTAATTACCACTAGAGAAAAATATGATATAACTAGTGGTATGAAAAATCCTATTATAATTAAAGTAGAGAAAAATAAAATAATAAAAAATGAAAAAGATTTAGAATTAGCTATTATTTCTGAGCTTGCTTTTATATTAACACAGCTTGGTAAGGGTTATACTTACGTGGGAAATCAGGTAAAAATAAATAACTATTATATAGATATCTTATTATTTAATTATAAATCAAATTGTTTTGTTGTAGTTGAATTAAAGCTTAGAAAACTTAAAGTAGAAGATAAAGCTCAAACAGAAATGTATATGAAATTAGTAGATGATAACTTAAAAGAATCACATCACTCTAAAACATTAGGAATTATCATAAGTAAAGAACAAGATGGTTATGTAGCTAATTTTGTTAAAAGTGATAATTTAATTCCTGTTACTTATGAAGTAATAAACTAAAAAATGATTATTTTCTTAGTCTTTCTAATGTTAAAAATGGTTCTAATTCTTTATTAAATTCGCTTCTTGTAACTTGCAATCCCAGTCTTAATCTTTGTTCTAATGAGTATAATTTTTTAATTTCTTCTAAGGCTCTTCTGGAAAATTTAAAATATGAATCAATAAATGCTTCTTGTATGTACTTTTCAGTAGGAGAACTTTTTAAATTTTTAGAATAACCTAAATGCATTTCTCTGTTTATTTTTCTAAAATACTCTAATTCATGATTGTTATGACTTATAACTCCTATTGACATCATTTGTAATAATGAATCTATTTCGGCCATTCGCTCTGTTGGGCATATTAAATTATTTTTTAAATAGTATGTTTCATCTTTTAACGAAAGTATACAAGCTCTAATTATATTACATTCTAAATCTTCTCTATCACTATTAGCGATTGAATTTTGGTCACCATGACATACTTCATGTAATAAAGTTTGCATGATTTCTTCATTTTTTCTATAATAATTGTTTTCCCCAAATATTTTACTTAATACTTGGTAAATATAATCTAAATATACTTTAATTATTTTATCTTCATAGTGATATGTAGCTAAAGTGCGTAGTTTTCCTTTAGGCATTATTATGATATCTTTTATGTAGGGTGCAAGTTTTTTATTTCCTTGAATGCTTATGCTTGCTATGTCTTCTAATGCGTTTTTATCTAATAATCTTTGATTACTAGAATATGTATCTAATATAGTAGCTAACTTTTGATACATAAAAAACATCCCCTTCTAGTAGGATGCTATTATACTTATTTTTCTTCTTGTTGTAAAGTTTTTTCTTTTTGTTCCTCTTTTTTTACTTTATGGTTATGTTTAAAACCTCTTAAGGTTGTATATAATTTTTTGCTAGTTTTAAATAAACGATATTTTAATGGTTTAATCTCTAAGTTAACTTCTCCAATAAGTTCTACTAACTCTGTACCAAATCCACTTTTAAAACGATATAAACCATCTGGTTTGCCATCTTTAAATGAAAAGCCTTTAAAATCATAAAGAATTGAATTGTTTTTCATTGCTATTTTTATAGCTTCCCATTGCAATAAATATGTTGACATAACATTTCTATGGATATTACTGCTTGCTCCATATAAATACCAGGTTTTATTGCCATATGTAAGAGGCATTATTCCAGCGATTGGTGTAGATTCATAATAGGCGATTAATATTGTTAAGCCATCAAAATAATTAAATAAATCTTTGTAATATTCAATTGGTCTTATTATAAATCCATCTCTATTACCTGTTATTTTTAATAATTCGTAAAATTCTTCAATTCCATCTTTGCCTAATTCTTTTATTTCTACGCCTTTTTTCATTGATAAACGAATATTATATCTGGTCTTAGAAGCAAAACTTTCAAATACTTCTTCTTCAGTTCTATTTTTTAAATTTAATCTTAAATTGTGTCTTGCTTGTATCTCATCTCTAAAACTTTTACTATTACTTTTTATTTTATATCCTAATTTTTTAGCTATGGCTTTAAATTCTTCATCATCTACTCTTATATCTGGTTCCATTAAAACTACAAATGCTTTTACTTTCTTAGCTAACTCTTTTAACTTAGTAGTTAATTCTTCTAGTAATTCTTCACTATGTATGTCTCCTATAGGTCCTCTTGGTACATACATTATATTACCAAATATTGGCATTTTTCTAATTAAAACATTAATACCTAATTTTATGTCTTTATCTCTTTTAATAATTATTTGTTCATTAGTCCAATATGTTTTTATTTTGTTCCAGGCTAAACTTTGTTCAAAATCACACATTTCATCGTTTTGGATAAATGTTTCATATTCTTCTTGGATGTCTATTTTCTTTTCTTTCATCTTAAACTACCTTCTTTGCTTCTTTTTGTCTATTTTTCTTCTTTTTTATTTTTTATTAATGTATCTACTAAATAACTTGTTAAATTATCATTTCTAGCTAGTATGGGACCAATTATTGAAGTTGCATAAAAGTTATTTTTCTTATATCCTTCCATACAAGTTTCATTATTACCATATCCCTTTTCTAAACTAAATAAGATATTTTTAGTGGTTTTTATTAAATATTCTGTATTTTGAAAACCATAAATCTTTCCATTACATAATGATGTTGTTCCTTCAATATCAGATACTTTTCTTTTATCATAATATTCAATTTCATATAGTCTTAATAATTCTAATATAGCAATACTATTACCCGTTGCTAATAATACCTTATCTTTATTAATATAATCCTTAATATCTTTTTTATACGGCTCTAACCTCTCTTTTATCTCTTCTAAAAATTCAGGTCTGCCACTTCCTATATATACAAAATCATAGACTTTGATATCAAAATTATCTTCTTTATTTATACTTGTTATTTCTACTTCGATATTTTTTTGTTCTAAAGCATATTTTAAAGCTTTTAAATTACCATTTTCACCATATAATGTTAGTTCATATGGATATAAATGTCCTATCTTTATTTTCATAGCTCCTCCTTAAATGTTTCATTAAATGGGTCAATATAATCAAAGTTTAAGATACCATATACATATTTTACTTCATCTTTATTAACCATATCTTTAATTTCAGGTATAGATTCAGCCATGATTATTTTATCTTCTGGTATGCCTGCGAGAATTAATCGCTTCTTAATATTCTCAGCATCAATTCCTACAGCATATACTTTATTTAAAGATTCATTGTTTAACAGCTCAAATTCTATATCATATAACCACGAAATATCAAAATGAGCATAGCGACGTGATATTTCTTTCCAGCCGATAATTATATTTTTCTTTTCTTTATTCATTATTGTTTTAAAGATTGCTCCATTATATGTAGTAGCATTCTCGGCCTTACATGACATAGGAAAGTACACTTTATCATTTTTTTCATAACTATATGTACTATAATCATTAAATTTATTGATGGACTTTATTATTTTATCTTCTTCTAAACCTATATCTTTTAGTGTTGTAAAACTAGCAAGTGTGTTATATGCGTGATATAAAAAGTTGCCACCTATATTTAATTTATTGTCATTTATCTCAAGTGTCTCGTTTTCTAAATCTAAATTACTTCCTATAACTTTAGCATTTTCATTTCTAAAATCACATTTCGTACAATTATATTTGCCTAAAGTTTCAAAATTATAATATTCATATTCTAACTTTCCTTTACAATAAGGACAATAATATGTATTTAAGTTTTCAAATATTTGGTTCTTGTAACTATATTTGTTTTTTTCTAAACTAAAATATATCATCTCATTTTTAGTATCTCGCTCAAACTTTCTTAAATATGGTTCATCTATATTTGTTATTATTTTAGAGTTTGATGTTATTCCCTTTAAAATATCTTTATATACATTATCGACATGATGTTGGCGTGGTGGTTGGTCTTTGGTTAAATTCGTTATAACTATATGTGTTGGATGTAAATTTGGAAACATTTCTTTTGTATCTCTTTCATCTATTTCGATAACAAGAACATCAGCTTTAATTTTGCCAGTTAAACTACTTTTACGTAAAAAACTAGTAGTACACCCCCATGTTAAGTTAGAACCCATATCATTATAACTAACTTTATAACCATTATCTTTTAATACCTTGGCAATTAAACTAGACGTACTTCCCTTGCCTGAAGAACCAGTAACTGCAATTCTTATATCAGGATATTTTAATTTACTTAAAAGATTTTTATCTATTTTCAAAGCTAACTTTCCTGGAAGCGAAGAACCACGCTTCATTATATTTCCTGCGATTATGATTAATTTTCCTGTTAATATGGCTAATAACTTCATAAAATCCCTCCTTATATTCATAAATATTTTATATATTTATTTTATCATACACTAAGTAATTTTTAAATCTAAATTAAATATTTTCAAACGAAGTGCAACAATGAAGATAAAAAAATATCTCATATTAA
>CANDSI010000005.1 GCA_947388575.1 uncultured Mycoplasma sp. | reverse complement strand
TTATTATTTTATTTTTTTATTATAAAAGATAAATAAAATACTTATTATTTCTTAGAGTTTTAATAATAAATATTTATGGTTTACAAAAAGTTAGATTATTTAATCTTTCATTAAATTGAAATATTATAGTTCCACTATTTTGAGTATTATAGTATTTAATACGTAATTTATCTAATGTTTCAATCGTTTCAATTGATGGATGATTATATCTATTATTTCTTCCCGCTGAGATAATCGCCAATTTAGGTTTGAGTTCCTTTAGAAATACATAATCACTACTAGTATTAGAACCATGATGACCTACTTTTAAAACATCTGTTTTTAAGTAATTATATCTCTTGATAACATCTTGCTCCACGCTTTTAGGCGCATCACCCATTATTAAAAAATCCATATTACCAATAATAGTATGCAAGACTAATGAGCTATCATTTTCATCAGAATCAATAACGTTATTTAAGTTTTTTATATAAATATTTTTTCCTTTAAAAGTATTTTTAATTTGCTTATCTCCCATATTCAATAGCTTTTTTTCATCATTATTTAGTTTATTATTATTTACCATTATTTTATCAACTTTAATTTCTTTAAATAAATCTATTGCATAGCCAATATGGTCTTTATCTCCATGAGTAGCAATAAATAAATCAATTTTTGATATACCTAAACTTTTCATAAATTGAGCAAGAGTATCTGCTAAATTAAAAGTTGAATTTCTTACTTGCCAAGATTCTTTTTGGTACTCTATTTTTCCTCCACTATCAATTAAAATTATATCTTTTCGATGTTCAGATACAATAAATGTTGCATCACCTTGCCCTACATCTAAATAATAAACATAATTATTTGAATCTAAATAAACTTTAAATTTAGCTACTAAAAGTAGTAAAACTATTAATAAATAATATCTTTTCTTCTTATGACCTAAAAAAACAAATATATAGTAAAATATTAAGAAAGCTAGAGAAACTTTGCCAATAATTATATTTATTGATATAGAGCCTAATATTGTATTAATACCCTCTAATATAGCAAAACCAACCTTTAAAATATTTTCCAAAAAAGGAAAGATAAAAGTAATTAGACTAAACGGAAACAAAAACAAACTAACAATTGGCACAACTAATAAATTATTTAAAATTGTAAGTAAATTAAATTCATAATTAAAATATAATGTTACAGGTAAACTAAATATAAAAGCTATAGCGCTAGTTTTAAATAATTCCATCAAATAATTGCCTGTTATCTTTTTACTAAAAGTCATTAAACCAAAAGAGGTTAAAAAAGAATAGATAAAGCCAATATCTTTTATATAAAAAGGATTAATAATCAATAATAGCAAAAATAAAAAATAAAACAGTCTTATACTTTTAAAATTCCAATTAAATCTCTTATTAAAAAATAAAAGTGCATAAAAAGATGTAGCACGCACAACTGAGGCACTAAAACCCACTAAAAATAAATAAAATATAAAAAAACAAATTATGAAATAAGAAATACTATTATCTTTTAGATGCAATTTCTTTAAAAAGTTATTTATAACAATCACAAATAACCCAATATGCATACCTGAAACCGCAAATAAATGCGTAACACCATTTTTTTGGAAGTCACTATAAACATCATTATCAATAAACCCGCTATCCCCTAAAATAAAAGCATACATATAAGAATTAATCACACAAAACTTATTTACTCTTGAAATAAAATAATTTTTAATTCTATAATTTATAGATATTTTATTATTTAAAATAGTTATTTTTTGAGCATTTAAAAGGTAGTATATTTTCTTACTATATAAATAATCTTGATAGTTAAAAGTATTTGGAATAGTATTCTTGCTAGGTTTAGCTAAAGTACCATTTATTTTTAGTGTTTGTCCTAGTTTAATATTTTTCAAAAATGCCTCTTTATCTTTTATATCTTTAAAATAATAAGAACCTTGTAATTTTTCTTTAGCTTTTATAGTAAAACTAAATTTATCACCATCAATTTTATAATCAATTAACTTTCCTAAAAATACATTCTCTTCACTTGTATAAACAGATTTGTACGATTTTACTTCTGTAAAAAATACTACATAAAATATAAGAAAAATCAAAGAGAAAAGAAAAAACACTTTAGATTGTAATAAAATCTTTAATCTTTTCAAAAGCTTTCTCTCCTATTCCTGATACATTCATAATATCTTCAATTTTTGTAAATTTTCCGTTATCTTCTCTGTATTTTATAATAGCTTGTGCTTTAGATTCGCCTATTCCAACTAAAGTACTAAGTTCACTTACACCAGCATTATTAATATTAATTACTTTTATTTCTGAATTGTCACTATCATTTCTATTATTTGAACCAATTTCGATAATACTATACTTATCATTTACACATTCACAAATATTATAATCTGATGTATTGCACTCATTTTTAATTATAGAATTACTATCATTACTTTCTAAATATTTTGCCATTTCTGATTTGGTATAAATATATATAACCATTTCATCTTTAATCTTTTTGCTTAAATTAATACCATTTTGATAAGCATTTGTTGTATAACCACCAGCTACCTTTACCACATCATTTACAATAGAATCACTATTCATTTCATAAACACCAGGTTTTTTAATTGCTCCTTTTATATCGACAAAAACGCTTTTATTCAAAATTTCTTTTTCTTCTTTAACAACTTCGTTAGTTTGAGTATCATCTAAATTCGTATAAGCAAGATTATCAGAAATAACATTATCTTTATTTTCATAATTAATCAAAACAAACATTTGCATTCCCAAAGAAACAAGCAATAAAGCATAAAGTAAGATTTCCTTAAAATATTTTTTTAAATAATATAAAATGCTTTGCATCAAAATACCTCCTTTCCGCAAACATTATAACAAAAGATAAAATAAAATAAAAAAACAGATTAATTAAAATCTGTATTATAAAAATGCAAAATCTGTTTAGCAGAAATATCAAAATCTATAAAAAAATCAACCTAAATCATTAAAATCTGTAAAATAATTATTTTTAAAAAATTAATGTAAACTTTACACAAATCATTTAGCTTTTCTCTTATGAAATAAAAATACAAATAGAAATAATATTAAAACAAAACATAAGCAAGCAATTCCAGGTCCAGCATATTCTGAAATCTCTTTTTTTGAATCAACCTCTAATAGAGTTCCATTAACAATCGATTTATTAACCTCTTCAGTTTTATTTATATATACATTAAAATAATAATCTATTGTTTTTTTTCCATCTGTTACACTAATTATAACAATACTTCCATCTGCTAAATTATAATTACCCTCAATAGTTATATTTGTATCACTTTTTAATTTATATTCTATATCTAATTGATTATCATTTTCATTTAAAAAAACTGTATATTTAGAATTTAAAGGATCAAATTCTATTGACAATTCTCCATTTAAAATTTTTAATTCTTCAAGCATTACTACCACCATTATTATTTTAAACAAAAAAGTTAATCATATACTAGATTAACTTAATTAAAATCTCATTCATGACATAAAATTTATCATGATTAACAAATACCATACCCTCTTTAAAGATTAATTCTCCACTTTTAATTAATGGTTTAATAGGAAATATATCCTGCATATTCTCTTTATATTTATCATAAAATTGTGCTAAACATATTCCATCTAATTTTCTAAATCCTAAAATAAGTTCATTTTCCATATTATCTATTTTACTCATTAAAGCCTTAGAACTAACAAAATTACCTTTTAAATACTCTGTTAAACTTTTCGTATTCTCATAACGAACACCTGCTACAAAACCACTAGCGCCACATCCAAAACCATAATATTCATTATTATTCCAATAAGTCAAATTATGTTTAGATTGATATCCATCTTTTGAGAAATTAGATACTTCATAATGGATGTAACCTGCTTTTTTTAATGTATTACAAATAATCTCATACATTTTCGAATCGCGTTCTTCTTCAATTGGCTTAATTTTATTAAGACCTACTAAAGTATTTTTTTCAATCATTAAACTATAAGTACTAATATGCACTGGCTCTAATTTCAAAAACAATTTCAAATCACTTATTAAATCTTTATTAGTTTCCTCTGGTATTGCATACATCAAATCCACATTAATGTTTTTAAAACCTATTTTTTTAGCCAAATCTAATTTTTCTTTAGCATCTTTAAAATCAGCTTCTCTATTCATAAATTTAAGTTTACTTTCATTAAAAGATTCAATTCCGACACTTAGTCTATTAACACCTGCTTTATATAAAAATTCAAGCTTCTCCTCTACCAAATCATTTAAATTACATTCAAAAGTAAACTCTATATTTTTACTTATTTTAAATTTGCTTATTATTTTAAATAATTCACATAATTCATCCAAATTTAACGAACTTGGAGTCCCTCCACCAATATATAAAGTCTCAATAACTTCTCCCATATAAATATTATCAATTTCTTCTTCCAACTTTTTAAAATAAGGTTTTACCCAACTACCATTATAAAGAACTTTACAAAAATCGCAATATGAACAAATGCTATTACAAAAAGGAATATGAATATAAATAGATTTTATCTTTTCCATGAATTATCCTCAAGATCATAACCTTTATCTAAAATGTCACCTGGATGATGCCTAGTCATATAATCTCTAAATTTATTATACAAATCAGGATCTTTAATCGCACAGAAATTATCATATAAGGTGGACTTAGGAATATAAGATAAATCTGCAAAAGCTTCTAAAGATAAGCCACTTGATATAAAAGCTTTAAGATACATTTCAATTTGCCAATATTCCATATTTCTAGTTCTATTTCCTAAACTCCCACCTTTTTTTTGACCTTCAAGTTCTATTTTAGCTTGTGCTAATTTAATTTTTTCAGCTAAAATCTCATTATAGCAATCACTATCTTTATTTCTAATTTTAGCCAAATATTTTTTTATGCTACTAGTAGATTTTTGAAAATATAAAGCCGCTTCGCTAATAGTATGTCCCTCAGCGATATATTCACCAACCTGCCAAATAAAATTTTTATCCATATTATTCCTCACCACTCAAAACAGCTAAAAAGGCTTCTTGAGGAACTTCAACACTACCAACCATTTTCATTCTTTTCTTTCCTTCTTTTTGTTTTTCTAAAAGTTTTCTTTTACGTGATACATCTCCACCATAACATTTAGCCAGTACATTCTTTTTCATAGCGCTTATAGTTTCTCTAGCAATTACTTTTGAACCAATACTCGCTTGAATAGGAAGTTCAAACATCTGTCTGGGTATCAATTCTTTTAATTTTTTAACTATTGTTCTTCCTCTAGGATAAGCAAAATCTTTATGAACAATAACACTTAATGCATCAACTGGACTACTATTAAGTAAAATATCCATTTTAACTAAGTTTGATTCTCTATAACCACATATTTCATAATCAAAAGAAGCATAACCTTTAGTATAACTTTTAAGTTTATCAAAAAAATCATAAACTATTTCTGATAGAGGAATTTCATAATGAATATTTACTCTTGTCTCATCTATATATTCCATAGATTTATAAACTCCACGTTTATCTTGACAAAGTTCCATTATTGGCCCTATATAATCACTAGGAACAATAATATTCGTATAGATAAAAGGTTCTTCAATATGTGAAATTGTAGTTCTATCTGGCATTTTATTAGGAGAATCAATATCTAATATTTCTCCACTATTCAAAGTAACTTTGTATATAACACTTGGACTAGTAGCAATAATGCCAATATTAAATTCTCTTTCTATACGAGTCATAATAACATCCATATGAAGCAATCCTAAAAAGCCTGTTCTAAACCCAAATCCTAAAGCATCAGAAGTTTCCGCTTCAAAAGCTAATGCCGCATCATTAAGTTTCAACTTATTAAGTGCATCTTTCAAGGCTTCAAATTGATTAGGTTCAACTGGGAATAAACCAGAATAAACCATTGGTTTCATTGTTTGATATCCTTTAATAGGTTCTTTGGCTGGATTATTACTTAAAGTAATTGTATCACCAACTTGAACTTTAGATATATCTTTAATACTAGCACATAAATAACCGACTTCTCCAGCGCATAATGCTTCTTTTTTCACTTCTTTAGGTGTACTAACACCAAGTTCCACTACTTCAAAATCTGAATTTGAAGCCATCATTCTAATACTATCTTTAAGTTTAATTTTTCCACTTTCTAATTTAATTAAAGCAACAATACCTTTATAAGCGTCATATCTACTATCAAAAATTAAAGCTCTTGTCACATCAGTATCTGGAATAACGGGCGCCGGAACTCTTTTAATTATTTCTTCAATAAGTTTAGGAACTCCTTCTCCAGTTTTTCCACTACACAAAATTATTTCTTCTTCTTTAAAGCCAAACACACGTTTAAGTTCTTCTGTTACTTTAGGCACATTAGCATTAGGCAAATCAATTTTATT
Organism: uncultured Mycoplasma sp.; assembly: GCA_947388575.1. The sequence goes on along the minus strand of CANDSI010000005.1, from coordinate 8,983 downwards.
TATAACTGGAATAATAGTTAAATCATTATTCATTGCTAAATATAAATTCGCAATAGTTTGAGCTTCTATCCCTTGAGCTGCATCTACAACAAGAATAGCGCCATCGCAAGCAGCCAAGCTTCGTGATACTTCGTATGAAAAATCGACATGTCCTGGCGTATCTATCAAATTAAGAACATATTCTTCACCATTATACTTAGTATGTAATTCTACAGCATTAAGTTTTATAGTAATACCTCTTTCTCTTTCAAGATCCATACTATCTAAAGTTTGAGCTTTCATTTCTCTCGCCTCAAGAGCATTAGTGCATTCCAAAATACGATCAGCCAGAGTACTCTTACCATGATCAATATGTGCTATAATTGAAAAATTTCTTATATTTTTTGCATTCATAAAAACACCTCTTATATTATATCGTAAAACAGAAAAAGATAAAAGCCCAAACTTTTATCTTTAAAAACCAAAACATTCTTATTTCTTATATTTATTCTTTAATTTTTCTTTAAAAACTTTTCTTTTTTCCTTCTCTTGTAATCTATATTGTTTCATTTTTTCAAAACTATTATGATACTGTTTTTCTAAATCTGGAAATGCTTTTAATAAACGATTTGGAAAACCTTTAATACCTTCCGTTAATTCTTTTAATTTTTTATCAAAAATCATTGGAATCTTTGATATCTTTTCATTCTTAAGTTCTTCAACAATAATAATTCTATTTCGTAAATTATAAGCAACATAAATAGAATAAATTGTATCAAGCATTACTAAAACAAATAAAACAATAGCAATTATAGACCAAGTTTTAAAACTAAGTAAGCCAAACAACATTGCAAATAATGGTGCTACCAAATAAACAACAACCAAAGACATAATACCGAAAGCAAAAGAATTTCTAAGACATATTCTACCATTCAAATTATAAGGAATGCTACTATAATCCCACCACTTGTTATGAAATACTTTTTCCATTAAAAACGATACAAAATATTCCAAAGCACTAGTAATAATTAATCCAAACACAAATACCACTATTGGATCGCTATAATATCTAAACAGACAAATTAAAATAAGAATAGCTCCCACTCCATATATAGGAATTATAGGTCCACACAAAAAGCCTCTATTAACTAACCTTTTTGAGCCTAAAAACACCCAAAAGACTTCCAAAAAATAGCCTACAAACGAAGAAAAGAAAAAAATTAAAAAACCATAAACTAAAATTTCCATAATATACCTCTATTTAATTATATCAAAAAGTATCTCAAATAACTACAATTTTAACATATTTAATTTAATGACATCATATTATTAATTAGAAAGAAGAGGATAAATTTAATGATAAACAAACAAAATCTTTGGTTTATAACCCTGTTTTCTCTCATCATGGTATTAAGTATTTATTATTTAACTATGTCTGAGGATACATTATCAACATTAAATGTAAACAATACAAATAATAATGGCACTAAAGTTGTCATAAGTGAAAATGAGACTTTAGTTGCTCTAAAAGTAGCAGATGAAGAAGCATTAGTATCAAAAATTGAAGAATTACAAAACGTATTATTAAATAATAGTTCTAGTTTAGAAGAAAAAAGTCACGCTTATGACGAATTACAAGAAATAAACAAAAAAGAAAGCACAAAAGAAACAATAGTAAAGAAAATAAAAGACACTTATAAATTAGATTCATTTGTAAGTATTGAAGAAAATAACATTAAAATAACCATTGCATCTTCTAAGCATGATACTAAATTAGCTAATAATATCATTAGAAGTGTCCAAGAACTTTTTAATGAAACTAAATACATAACAGTTAAATTTGGTAGTTAAAATTTAACAAAAATCATGTGTATCTCATAAAATACATTAGAATGGTATTAAAACAGAAAGGAAAGATACACGTGAAAAGAAGCATTTTAACCAAAAGAGAACATGAAATATTCACACTTTTAGTTCAAGGCTTATCTACAAAAGAAATATCAAAAAAAATAAAAATAAGTGAAAAAACTGTACGAAATCACATATCGAATACTATGCAAAAGTTAGAAGTAAAAGGACGTGCTAATGCCGTAGTAGAATTATTAAAATTAGGTGAAATTTCGTTTTAAATAAATCTCCAAATGGAGATTTTTTAATTCTAAAATATTTTTTTTAAACATATTAATTTATTAAGGTGATATTATGCTTAAAAAAAGCGCATTAAGAAGAATACTAACTGCTACTCTAGCTTTAATAATTGCAAGTATTTTATATTTTTTTCCTAACAAAAACACTTTGTACAATATTAAACAAAACACTAATTATATAGATATTAATAAAACTCCTATTTATTTATTAAACAAAGAAAATTATCTTATCAGAACCTCTATAGTATCTAGCGATAAAGATGAAATAAATCAAATCAAATATCTCATTTCAAGTTTAACAATCGATAGCGAAAACAATGAAAATTTACCTAAAAATTTTAATCCTATAATTCCTAAAAATACTAAAATTTTATCTTTATCATTAGAAAATAATCTATTAAAAATTAATTTTTCTAAAGAATTTCTAAATGTTAACAAAGATCAAGAAGAAAAGCTTATCGAAAGTATAATTTACACATTAACTGAAAATAAAAATATCAAAGAGATAATGATTTTTATTGAAGAAAAAAAACTAGAATTCTTACCACAAACAAATATAAAACTACCAAACACATTAACAAGAGATTTTGGTATAAATAAAATATATGATTTAACAAATATCAAAAATATATCTAAAACAACAATTTATTATATTGGGAAAGAAGAAGATTTAGTATATTATATCCCTGTTACTAAAATAGATAATAATCAAAATAATAAAATTGAAATAATCATTGAAGAACTAAAAAGTTCCCCCACTTATGAAACAAATCTTTTAAGTTATTTAGCATCTTCAGTAAAACTATTAAATTACGAAACTTTAGAAAACGCTATTAACTTAACTTTCAACAACGAAATATTCTCTGATTTTAATAATAACAATATATTAGAAGAAGTAAAATATTCTATTTCCCTATCTTTAAAAGATTCACTACATGTAGAAGAAGTAAATTTCTTAGTTGACGGAAAAGTTATTAGTACATTTAAAGAAAATTAAAACAAGCACTATTTTGCTTGTTTATCTTTTTTAGCTTTTTTATTTTTTATAATAGCTCCTATTCCAATTAAAGTCGCAGCCCCAGCCAATGCAGCACCTATAGCAAACTTCTTTTTCTTACTATTATTACACTTTCCAGTATTGCATTCTTCTTTTTTCATAATTAGCCTCCTCTATTATATAAATTATTATATCATTATCTAATAATAAAGTCCATTTCTATAATAAGGCTTTACACATTTATTTAAAAAAAGAAAAAAGTCTTAAAAGACTTTATAACTAAAATGGTGACCCCGGCGTGATTCGAACACGCGACCGATCGCTTAGAAGGCGATTGCTCTATCCAGCTGAGCTACGGAGTCAAATTCACCAGCTGTCATTAATTATAACCTATTTTATAATTTTTTTCAAGTAGAAATTACCTACTTTTTCCAATATCAGGCTCACTTATAGTATGCACACATTCCCTTTCTTTTATAAGTTTAATATCAATAACTTTCATTCTTATTTCGTTTTCTAAGATTTTTAACTTTTTTAACATTTTTTCTTCAATTTTTCTACTTACTATTAAACTATATTTTTTAATAAGGATGCTTCTAAGTCTTGCTATTTCATCTAAAGAAATCATAAAATTACCCTCACTACTATCACTATCTTCATTTTGTAAAGTTGCAATATAATATTCTAAAATCTTCTTATAGCGACGATTAAAATTAGCTAATATTAATTGATCAATAATATGAGGATCTAAAATAATTATTTCTTTTACACCTAAGTTAGAAGATTTTAAAGCATATTTAAATCCTCCATCTAAAGAAATAACATCTGACAATTTTAATTTCTTCTTTATTTCATGAATAACAAAACTTTTCATAATTTCACCTACTTTAATAAATCTGGTCTTTTTTCTTTTGTAATTCTAAGTTTTTCACTAGTTCGATATTCCTTTATTTTCTTATGATCTCCGCTTAATAATACATCAGGCACTAAATATCCCCTAAAATCTCTAGGTTTAGTATAGTTAGGATAATCTAAAAGATTATCATTAAAAGAGTCATTAGTAAATGAATCCTCTAAAATAACACCAGGTATAAATCGAGATATAGTATCCATTATCACCAAAGAAGGAAGTTCTCCCCCAGTTAAAACATAATCTCCAATACTTATTTCTCCATCTACAAAATTATATATTCTCTCATCAAAGCCTTCATAATGCCCACATACTAAAATTACATGTTTAGTGTCATTTATTATAGAACTCGCTAGCTGATTATTAAATTTTTTCCCTTGAGGAGTCAAAAGATAAACTTTCGAGCTGTCAGTTCTAACAGATTCTATCGCTCTTACAACCGGTTCACACATTAAAACCATTCCAGCTCCACCACCATAAGGAGTGTCATCAACTTGTCCATTTTTATAAGGAGTAAAATCTCTGATATTAACCACATTAACTTCTAATATATTCTTTTCTATGGCTCTTTTAATGATACTTTCTTTAATATAAGCATTAATAATATCGGGAAAAAGAGTTAAAATATCAAATCTCATAAAATCAAATCCTTAACACTATCAACTTCTATTGATTTATTTTTCAAATCAACACTTTTTATATATCTTTTATTATAAGGTATATAATAATTTTTATCAAATAAAATTTTTAATAATGTATTTCCATTATTATCGAAGATATCTTCAACTATTCCATAATCTTCATTATTAGATACTATTTTCGTACCAAGCAAATCGTCTAAAACATAATCATTTTCTATATCTAAATCATTTCTAAGTGCATAAACCTTTTGACCTTTATATTTTAAAACTTCATTTATATCACAAATACCTTTTAATGTTATCATATCATAATTTTTATGTTTTCTATAACTATTTATAATTTCTTTTTGCTTTTCATTTCCAATATATACAGGTTTATCTATAACAAATATTTTTTCTTTTTTATCAAAATTGCTAATTATTCTAATTTCGCCTTTAATACCATGAGTCCCCACTATTTTTCCGATATAAACAAAATCCATTAACGTTTTCTCCTACGACTATAGTTAACCCTGCATTTTAATTCTTCACCTGGCAACACTACCACATTTGTACCCAAAAAACCTTTTTTTCGTTCTACTGCATGCTTTAACAACATTGTAAAATTACCAATTTCTAAAGGCAAAAACACACTTTGTCTCATTCCATGATAAATAATATAATAAGATAATAAAACAGATTTTTTTTTCTCGTCATTATTTAATATAACATCCTCAAACTCTAAATCATAAAAATTCTCTAAAAAATCTTTTAAACAAGAGATTACTTCTTCTTTACTTAAATTTAATCTTTCCATAAAATCTCACCTAATTCATTTCATAAAATATAATACTAGCCGCTACACCTGCATTTAAAGATTCACAAGAACTAGATATTGGTATATATATTAAGCTATCACACTTATCTTGTAAAGCTTTTTTTACACCATTACCTTCATTTCCTATAATAACAGCTACTTTATTTAGAAACGAAGTTTCTTTTAAATCTAAACCATTTTCCACATTAGTTCCATATATTTTATAATCTTTATTTTTCAAAGCATCAATAGCATCTTCTAAATTCTGTTTTATAACATTAATATGAAAAAGCATACCTTCACTTGATCTAATAGTTTTATCATTATATAAATCAACAGTATCAGGGCTAACAATAATTGTATCAATATTAAAAGCAACTGCACTTCTAATAATCGTCCCTAGATTTCCTGGATCCTGAATATTATCAAGTAAGCAAACATTACCCTTTATTTCTCTTTCTCTTAATTTTTCACAAACACATATAACATTAGTTCCACTAACTTGATTAGACAATTTTTTCATAATACTATCATTAACTTCATAAAAAGGAATTCCTTCAAAATCAAATAGTTTATCTGTTGAAATAATTTCTCTCACAACACCTTTTATCATAGCTTCATTAAGTAAATGATCTCCTTCAATTAAAAATAAATTATTTAAATCACGATATTTCTTTTCTTTCAATTTAATCCATTCTTTTACTTTAGGATTTTGCAATGATTCAATTTTCATTAATCTCTTAATTCCTTTCTTGCATTTTTATAATTAGGATAATAATATTCTACCATATTCCAAAAATTTTTGCTATGATCATGATGATAAAAATGACACATTTCATGTACGATAACATATCTAATTTCATCTCTTGAATATCTAATTAATTCCGTATTTAAAGTTATAGTGCATAATTTATAATTACACACACCCCATCTAGTTTTCATTTTTCTAAACTTCAAAGTAAATTCAGGCGTATCAATAATATTCTTCATTTTATTTACTTCATCAACAAATATTTCTTTTATTTTTAATTTTAAAAATTTATTTATCATTTCTTCATTTTTAGCTATAATTTTACCATCATTAAATTCTACTTCATTTGCCATATCATCATAAATCAATTCATATGAATTACCTAAATATCTAAATTCATTAGCTCTTGCTATTTTCTTTTCTACTTTATAGAACATTTTTTCTAAAGAATTACAATTCTTCTCAATTAATTTTAATATTTCTTTATTAGTTATCCATTTATTAGCATTTACACATAAATTTCCTAAATCATCAAAACGAAAATAAATATTTTTTATTTTTTTATGATTTACTATAACATTGATTTGCTTTCCACCTAATATTACTTCCATTTTTTTCACCTATTTAAATTATACCTTAATAAAGAAAAAAAGAAAACTTTTAGTTTTTCTTTGGTAAAATTTTTTCTAACCCTCCCATGTAAGGTCTTAAAGCTTCTGGTATCAAAACGCTACCATCTTCTTGATAATTGTTCTCTAAAAAAGCTATTAAACCACGAGGTGTTGCCAAAACTGTATTGTTTAAAGTTGTAACATAATAATTTCCTTTTTCACCTTTAGCTCTAATGCCTAAACGTCTAGCTTGTGCTTCACCTAATATAGAACATGAACCAACTTCAAAATATTTTTGTTGACGAGGACTCCAAGCTTCAACATCACAAGATTTAACTTTTAAATCCGCAAGATCACCACTGCAACATTCTAAAGTACGAACAGGTATATCTAAACTTCTAAAAAATTCTACAGTAAATTGCCACATTTTATTATACCAATCCATTCCCTCTTCAGATTTACACAAAACAACCATTTCTTGTTTTTCAAATTGATGAACTCTATAAAGACCGCGCTCTTCTAAGCCATGTGCTCCAACTTCTTTTCTAAAGCAAGGAGAGTATGAAGTTAAAGTTATAGGTAGTTCTGTTTCCTTAACAATTTGGTCTTTAAATTTTCCTATCATAGAATGCTCGCTAGTACCAATTAAGAATAAATCTTCTCCTTCAATTTTATACATCATCGCATCCATTTCTGCAAAAGACATAACTCCTGTTACAACATCGCTTCTAATCATAAAAGGTGGTACACAATAAATAAAACCTTTATTAATCATAAAATCTCTTGCATAACTAAGCATTGCACTATGAAGCCTGGCAATATCACCCATTAAATAATAAAAACCATTGCCACTAGTTCTACCAGCACTTTCTTTATCTAAACCATTTAATTTGTCGCATATTTCAGCATGATAAGGAATTTCATAATTTGGTACTATAGGATCTCCAAACTTTTCTATTTCTACATTTTCATTATCGTCTTTACCAATAGGCACACTATCATCAATAATTTGTGGAATAACCATCATTTTCTTCTTTATTTCTTCACTTAAAGTTTCTTCTAAAACTTCCAGTTCTGCAATTTTAGTATCCATATTATCTATTTCTATTTTAAGAGCATTTGCTTCTTCAATTTTTTTATCGCGCATAAAAGAACCAATTTCATTGCTTTTTTTATTTTTATCGGCTCTAATATTATCCGCTTCAGCTTTTGCTTCTCTAAATTTTATATCAAGATCATAAACTTCATCTACTAATAATAATTTTTCATCTTGAAATTTCTTCTTAATATTTTCCTTTACTAATTCTTTGTTTTCTCTAATTAATTTAATATCTATCATTTTAAAATCCTTCTTTCTAAATCTTCAATTAATTTTATATAAGCTTTAATATATTTATTTCTAATTCTATCAAAATTAGTTTTATCTAATTCTTCAAATCTATTCAAATTCATATTATCAAGCAAATCAGCTATTTTTACTTTTTTAGCAAGTATATTATTACTTTTAATTAATCTATCAATATATTTATCATAATCTCCTAAGTCATTAGTTAAAAGCTGTAATGTATGAACTATATCTTTGCTAAAACCCAAAGCAATTAAATCATCAAAAGTAAAACTTGTATCTTCAATAATATCATGAAGTAAAGCCACACATTTTCCTTTATCTTCCTTAAAACTTTCTGAGACATTATTTAAATGTCTTATATAAGAATCTCCAGCCTTATCTTTTTTATCCTTAAAAACTATTAAAGTTAGCATATTAGCTTTTGCTAACTCATCTAATCCTTATAAATGAATAATTTTAGCTACATTTAGATAACTATCCATATAATTCCTCCTAAAAATAAAACCACAAAACTTGCAAGGAGCAAATTCTGCGGTACCATCCTTTATATTACTCTAATTCTTAACGCGAATGAAACGGGAATAATTAGTTCCACTAAAGAGTAGATTTCTTATATATTTTTAGTTTATTTTCACCAACCATAAACTCTCTGTAAAAAAATTATATAATACTTATCTCTTTTAAGCTTTGCTCTTATAATATATCACAATTTAATAATTTAAACAAGTATTTTAGCATTCTTTAAAATAAATAAAAAAAGAATTATTAAATGATTAAAATCATTTAAAATTCGTCCAAACTCT
>CANDSI010000004.1 GCA_947388575.1 uncultured Mycoplasma sp. | reverse complement strand
TATTTTTTTATATTTTTGATAGTCTCTTCTTTATTAAAGTTGATACCATAATCTTCACAATATAAACCATTACATAAATCTGACTTGCAACAATGTGGATTACAATTCCAATCATCTTCTAATTCTTCAAAATCATTTTTGTCAAAAGTCGTTCCTACATTATAAAAATAACATTTCTTCTCTATCATATTTCTTTTTCTTTTGAACTTTCTCTATATTTTTCGATACTCTTATAATCTTTTAAAATTGAATCTCCAAATGGTTTATACAACATAAGTTCATCCAAATTAACTTTTACCAATTCATACTCTTTATTTTTATAGTTAACTGTTTCCAAAGTTTGTGAAATAATATTCAATTCTTTTAATTTATCAATAGTTTTTTTGTCTTTAAATTTTGGATTTAAAGACACTATACTACCATATTCTTCAATTTGTGGTATCTGCTCTGTTAAAGTTTCTTTATGCTCACTATCATAATGAACATCAATTAGCAAAGTACATTTAAAGCCTAATCTCATATTTATTTGACTACCAACTGATAAAGCTATAGGTTTCCCATCAACAACTATTTTTTTATTATCTTTAGATTCTATTCCAATTTTATACGGATCAAAAGATACTTGATAAACTACTTCTTCATTGTTTAACTTTTTTGCCATTTTACCCTCTTCTTATCTTTCTTTAAATAGAAATAAACTGATGAATCAAGTGCCTCACAAATATTCAACATATCAAAAAAGTCTGGCACTATTTTGCCTGTTTCTATTTCTTTGATAGTTTCTTTATCCACGTGTGCTAATCGAGCTAATTTTCCTCTCGACATTCCCCAAGAAAGTCTTTCATTTTTTATTTCTTTTCCAATATTTTCTATCCATTTTATTATAATTAATTACCCCCTTCTAAAAAGATAAAAGAGAACTAAAATCAATTAGTTCTCTCATATTCTGTAAAATCTATATAAGCCATTATATCTAATAATGTATTATCATCTGTTCTTAATCCCAGGTGCAAATGCGCACCTGTACTTTGCCCTGTTGTTGAAGTTCTGCCAAGTAAATCTCCCTTTTTTACCATAGATCCAACTCTTAATCCATAAGGTTGACTCTGATATTGAAGATGCCAATATAATGCCGATAAACCATTTGTACATTTTACAATCATATAATTACCTGTAGAATTATTAGATTGATTGAATGGTAAATCATTAGCTTGTGTATTTGTAATATTAGATATTGTTCCATCACATACACTATAAAAATTAGTTCCTATAGGTACAGCAATATCCCATCCTGAATGAAAATTTACATTTTCTTGTGCAGCACCAGATAAACCAAGATCAACATTTCTATGTTCAAAAACAATAGATGTAATTGTAAAATCACGTTTTAAAGGAAAGGAAAATGGTAAAGGATAGTAATATTCTTCATAATCATTACTTAAAGTTATATCTACCCCATCTTTATGACATAAGTCTATTACATCTATTGCAGCTCCTGAATTATTTGTTCCGTTTTCTATAGTAAAATTAGGAAGTGTATTATCTTCATTTAAATTCTTACACATAGTTTTAATTGGAATCATCTGTTTTTCTTCTTCATTGATATTAGCTAAATATGCTTTATCCCATAATTCTAAACTTAATGTAGAAGTATCTAAAACATTATTTGTTCTTTGCAAATAAAATATCATTCTTTCTAAGGATACATACCCTTTTGTAGTTAGATACTTATTTAATAATCCTCGATATCTTTCAGCATATAACTGACTATTGATAACAGATGATTTCTCTCTCATACTATTTACTCGTTCTTCTACTAATGACTCTCCAGTTACAAAACTTATAACTGCCACTACTATTATAAAAAATACAACAACTCCTGCAAGAAGAGGAAATAAGGCAACTAAGATTTTCTTGTTAAATATCTTTTTAATTTCTTCCATTACTCATGACTTTCAATATATGGATTGTCATCAGTTTCGCCCATATAATACATTTGCAATGGCGTTGCGAAAACATTTAACCTAAGCCTATTTTTATTGGTTATATTGATTAAAAATTGACCTTGACTACATCTACCCAAAAATGATTTTTGAGTCTCTGTAAGTGGTGTATTTGCATATATCTTCTCAATTGCTTTTAAATCATTATCTTTAAGCATACCAGTTACTTGATATTGACAATTTCCAAAAAGTGATGAAGCATGTCGAAGCACTCCTGCACTAGTGGTTAAATCTGCCGGTTGTTGTGTTGCAACAACAATACCTGCATTATATTTTCTTAATCTTCTAGCCATTTGTCCAAAATATTTAAGTAATGTTGGATTATCTTCATCAATAAAGTAATGGAATTCATCCACAACAATAAGCATATTTTGTTTCTTGTTTTTCTTATCATTTTTCTTTTTATTATCAACAATTTCATTACTTAGATATGTTAAAAGATTAATCATTTGAGTATTGATTAGTCTTCTACTAGAATTAAATAATAATTCTTGTAAATTGAATACTACTAAATTATTACTTAAATCAATTGTGGTTATACCATTATAAAGATTTCCATCTTGACCTGTAACCATTCTTTTTAAAAGAACTTCAATATTAACTAAGATTCTTTCTAATTCTTTAGTTTTAGTATTTTTTTGTTCTTCTAAAAGATAAGCATATAAGTCTGAAAAAATTGGATAATCTTTAGCAGTCATATTTTCAAATTCTTCTAAAGAAGTCTTTTTAGTAATTCCTCTAGTATTATAGAACTTTTCTACTATATCAAGTAAAACTACTAATTCTTTTTCAGAAATATCTTCAAATGCTGTAGAAAAGAAATTTTCCAAAAATCCCAAATGTTTTCCTAGTATTGATGTTTCTTCATCATCATCTGTAGATACATATCTAATTTGTAAAGGATTTATTAAACTTTTACTTGAAAGATCAATGTATTCTCCACCACATCTATTCGTAAGTTTTTCAAGTTCATTTTCAATATCAAATAAAAACAACTTAGTACCACGAGCAAATTCATTTGTAATGAGAAGTTTTAGAAGATATGATTTTCCACTACCAGTTGTTCCAATTACAGACATATTATGACCTGTTCTTGACTTTGTTAAAGTGAATTGATCGAAGAAAGTTGGTAATCCATAATTACAATCTTCTCCTAATAACCAACCTGTACTATCATTATGATAATTTTCAGTAAAGAAAAATGCAGAAGCTAAAGTCTGCGTTGGTAAATACATTGCATAATCAGATAATCCCTTATCAGTAAGCTCAAATGCTTGCCATGCACTCATCTGTCTTATGGTAGGAATATCAACTTTTATTTGATAAAGTTCTGCATTCGTTTTTATTTCTTTTAATATTTCTTCTCTCTGTTTTTTTGTACCACTAATAACAAGTACAACAGAGACCTCTTTGATTTTTTCATCATTTGCTGATATCTGTTCAATAAGCATTTTATAGTTGTTCATAAGATTTTGCATCTCATTCACATCACTAATATTTTTTGATGAATTATAATCAGCTAAAACAGCTTTAAAACTACTATTTAAAACATTTAATAACTTTGATTGCTCAATACTATCTTTAATTGTAACTGATGCCTTAACTTGTGGTAAATTGATAATTCTGTCTAAAAAACCACCTTCAATAAATAATGGATAATTTTTAATAGACACCATTTGAATTTCTTGATTATCTACCTTCAAGTAATTAGGCATTTCAGAAATTCTCAAAGGTGCCAACAAATCCATAAAATCATAATACATAATTTGATCTAAATTTGCATTTGAATAATATAGGTTTGCAAGTATCTTAACTAACCATTTTTTATTATCTACTAATTCAATATCTAATCTTGGAATAATAGCATCACAAGTTCTCTCAAAATCTTCTTTTGCTTTATCTAATGATTCTTTATTTTTACAAATGATTGCAAAATAATAAGAACTGGCAGAAGTCATATTTTGTTCTTCAATAGCACCAATAAAATTATAATTATTGATAAGAAGATCTTGCCTTATTTTATTATCACTATTCTCTTCAATTAGTTTTTCATAATTTTCTTTATTTATATTTAAATTTATCTTTTCATCAAACTTATAAGCCTTTATGGTAAATGGCAAACGATATAATTTTGACAATGTATGATAAAAGACTTTTTGTTCATTATCATTTGTTAAAGATAAGTCAATGGGATTTACTTTGTATAAAATGGCGACATCACCAGTTTTTAACTTTAGTAATCCATTATCAGTTATCTCGTTCACATTAACAAAATTTTGTGAATTTTGTAATTTTCTTTTAATTGTTTGCCTATCTAAATAAGTATGACTAGATTTTTCTTTTAATTTTTTTACTAATTTTTCTTCTTTTTCCTTTTTTCGTTCCTCTTTACTTTTTCTCATCTACCCCCCTTTCTTTTTTTATTTATAATAGTAATAATTTCTATTTTTAAATAAATATTTTACAAATAAAATAAAAAGTTTATACATTCGATTACATTTGCTATAATCCATTGGAACTAACGATAAAGCCCCAAATGCAATTACAACAATTGCAACAGTATAAAACTTTAATAAAAATAATATTGTAAAAATCAATACGAAAGTCCCACCTAAAATGAGATCTTCAAATTCTAGGTTAAATAATCCTAGATTTCTCTTTATACTTTTTAATGTTATATACATATTCTAACCTCTTTATATTCTATCTGATTCATTTCCATAATCTTTAATTTTTGGTCTTGACATATATCTACTACTTCTTGGATTGCCTATATTTTTAATGCTATTAAATGCTCCTCCAAAACCATTTTTAATATTGTCAATACCTTGTTGTGCTAGTGATACTCCACCTCTAACATAATCTGCATTATATTTATCATTACTGAAATCCCATTTATTTGCAGCATCTTTAACATTTCCTTCTCCACGAGACTCTAACATTCTTCCATAAGCTCTAGCAATTGGATTTCCACTTTGTTGTAAATCTGCACCTTTCATCATCTGACCTAAACCTTTGCCAACTTTATCGTTCATTCGTTTTGAAATTCCTGAATTCATTTTTGGATGAATACTTGCAACTCCTGCATACATTCCTTTTGCAGTTTGAATTCCACCTTTTGCAAGTTGACCTATTCCTTTACCAGCTTTATATGTTCCTTTTGCAATACCACCAGCAGCTCCAACAGCTCCAATTCCAATTCCAGTTGCTGTTGCAAGACCTCCACCTAGACCTCTCATAGCCATCATCATATCACGACCTGAATTTGCCGATACATTTTCTCCAATAAATCTATTAAGAGATGTACAGCCAGTCATCAGAAGCATTGCACAACCTAAATATAAAACAGTTTGTGTAACTACTTTTGTAAAATATGGTAATCCATTTATATCACCACTATTTTGTATTGCATTAAACATTATAGATGTCAGACCAATTAAAAGCATCATTGCTCCAGCTTGTAAAACTAACGAAGCTAATTGTTGATATAATGCCGATCTTTGTTCTTTTCTACCTATACTAGTTGCGAGGACAAGTGGTGAAATTACCATTAAGAAGGCAAGTTCTAACTGTCTTCGACCAAGCATAAGAACTGCAAATCCAACAGCAAATAAGAAAATTGCACCTATTACAATCCCAAATAAAAAATTGTAGGAAAAAGCATAATCTTCTGTGTCATTCCAAATGCCCGGTTTATAAATATTGCATCTAAAAGCAAACGAACCAGAATCTGAAACATCACTTGCTGTTATTTTGTTTGTTCTAATTAGTTTTTCAAAATCAGACATTGTATTTGCTGATGAAGTATCAGAATATCCATTTAATTTTTTCTTTAATTCATCAACATTCTTCTTATCAACTTTATCACCATCTGATACTTTGTAACATGCTTCATTTATTGTTAAATAAGATGTTTTCATATTATCTCCAATTGTGGAAGCACCATTATTAAATTGATTATAAATAGCATTTGATAAATTTGCTCCTAAATTGATTGTGGTATTAAATATCATATATACACAAAATATTAAAAATCCACATTTAATGACTTCTTTTACAAGCTCAAACATTGGTTGTTCATTACTATCTGCATCTAAGATCCTAAAAGTAATCTTCCATACTGCAAATAGAAAGAGAACTGCAAATGCCAATATAAAAAAAGCATTAAATATTTTAGTAAATGGTGAATTATCAACATTTTCTAATATTTTAATAAAGTTTAAACTATTGATTTTATGGGCAACATCATATAATACATCAATTGTATTAAATATAATATTTACAATACCCATCCCAATACCACGCAAGATATCTAAAACGCCATATTTAATATCAGAAGCTATACTCGCTACTAACATGAGTTTCCACCTAACCTAAGGTATCGATTACAAAATTGATAATACTTGGTACTAATATAAGTAGTGCTACACCCATCAAAGTATAAAGAATTGTCTTTTTCTTTCTTTGTTTTGTTTCATCATCACCAATAATAAACTGAATTGTAAAAACTACTAAAGCAATAAAAGCAACCACAATACCAAAAACTTGAACTTTTGTTGCAAGATTCTTGATAATAGTTCCTAAACTTTCAATAGTTATATTTCCGCCTTCGATTTTTTCAACCGCATAAACATTATTTACCATTCCAAACATTCCTGTTAAAAAGGTAAATATTGAAATAAAAATTAAATTCGTTTTATCACATAACTTATTTATTTTCTTTTTTAACATCTATCCCCCTTTTTTCACTTTTATAAAGTAACTGAACTCTTACTTTTCACTTCATCCACATAATTTAAAATTAGCTTTAAATTTTCTTTTAATAATTCATTATCTTCTAATTCGTACTTCTCTTTTAAATCTTCTATAAGACCATTATTATTTTTATCAAATGTATAAATGCCATCATATAAAGTACATGCAGTATTGTTATCTACAATGAGATAGCAAATGCCATCTTTCACTTTTCCTTTATTTTTTCTATCTTCTTGATCTTGCTCTTTTGTTAGTCGATCAAGAGTATCTAAAGAATATCTTGTAGAAGGTATATTTACATCGCTAGTTCTTAATACGATAGCAACAATATCTAATTCCACTTCTTCGACCTCCCTATCAAATATAAACTTTAATTCACGAGCTTCTTCTTCATTCAATTTTAGGTATTCTTCTTTACTCATACCATCATTAAGAGATGAAAAAACGGACATTTTATCAACATCCGTTTTTACATAAACTTCCAATTTACCATTATCATTATTACCATAATATTTAAAATCTAAATTATACATATTATTGATAAGTTCATTTAAAGTATATATTTTATCTCTATCAATCATTATTTTGTCATCTCTTCTGCTTGTTCAACTTCATTGTCATTTGTTTTTACATTCTGTAAATGCTTATAAAAATTAACAATAGGTTGCATAACTGGAATTGAACCATCTTTTGTTTCAACATCTTTTGTAGTACAATAACCTTCTAATTGAATCAATGCTCCACTCCTAGATAGCCTTACAAGTCTTTCAGCATCTTTATTCCATAAAGCATAATTAAGAAAATCAGTAATTTTATTTCCATCTTTATCTTTATAGTCTCTATCAATGGCAAGAGTAATATTAGCTACTTTATTACCATTTTCTAATTCCTTAATTTCAGGATCTTTTGTTAAACGTCCTAAAACACAAAATTTATTCATTTTTTCCTCCTATTCTTTTGTTTTAATCTATATTAAAACCCCTTTATTCTTTTATAAATTAATGTTTCTTTTTATTATTTCTATTAGAAATTAGGATAAATCCTACTCCCACAAGGATTACTAAACCACCAATTAAATTGATATAAGTATTAGATAAAGTGTTTGGTACTTCGATATTAACTAAAGTATCTTCGATAATTGCTCCATTTTCACTAACATCAAAGTAAATTTTTTCATCACTTATAACATATCCATCAATAGTTGAAATTTCTTGCCAATAGTATTTTCCATATTCCATTTCTAATTCGATGTTTCCATCTTTATCAGTAGTACCTTCATAAATTAGATTTCCATCTAAATCATAAATTCCTATAATTACTCCTGCTAAAGCATTTCCATCTTGATCTACTTTATGAATAATAACTGTAGATTTAATTTTCTCATCTTCCATATTGGCTTTTATGATTTCCCCATTATCTTTTACCTCAAACCACATAGGTTCATCATTTACAACATAAGACTCTGGAGCTTCCTTTTCTAAAATATAGAATTTTCCAACTGGAATATCTTTTAGGATAATTTTTCCTTCTTCATTTGTACGACCACTAAAAATTAGTTCATCATTTTCATTATAAATTTCTACTAAAGTTTCAGGTAATGGTTTTCCATCTGAAATACTTGTTTTTGTAAATTCTAAATCACTCTTAATTAAATAATTCTTTAAAGTAAAAGAAGTTTCTATAATTGGAGTTTTAGAATCAACATATTCAAGTTCAAAATCATACTCTTTTGTATCAAGAACATACTTATCTTTGGTTTCAAGTTCTTTTACAAAGTATTTGCCAAGATAAAGATTGTCAAAAATCAAGTTACCATCTTCATCTGTATAGCCTTCAGCAACTAAATCCCCTGCTTTAAATCTAATAATATTATTTAAAATAATATCTTCACGAGCATATAAACCAAACTTAATACCTTCTAAATTTTCATCAGTTTCATATACAAAACATTTTGAAGGATCTTCGCATAAGTCTGAAATAGTATATTTTTCACCATCTTTATGAATTTTGATAGTCCCTTCTACTCTTTTATCTTTCATATTAGATTTAACAATTGTATCAGTTGCAGTTACTTCAAGCCAAATCTTATCTTCATTAAGTAAGTAATTATTTGGTGCTTCTTTTTCTAAAACATAATAGCGTCCTATTGGTAGCTTATTTTTTAACTCATTTCCTTCTGAATCAATAATAGTAAAATTGATTTTACCTTCTTTATCAGTATATCCACTATAAATAAGTTCTCCACCTTCTGTATATAGTTCAATTAAGGCACCTTCAATTGGTTTATCATCAATCATATCTGTTTTCATAAAATCATAATCAATAGTAATCAAGAAATTATCTATTTCTTTCATTGCTTTTACTACAGGTGTATATTGATCTTTATATTTTAGTTCAAAATCATATTCATTTGTATCTAATTTATAATTTGGTAAAGTTTTTAATTCTTTTGCAAAATATTTACCAAGATACATTTTTGAATATTTTGCATCTCCATTTGAATCAGTTTCGATAGTTGTTACTAAATCTCCTTTGTGATAAACTGTTTTACCATTGTGAATGATATCTTCACGAGCATAGATTCCAAATACAATACCTTTTAAATCTGTCTTTACAAATGTCATTTTACCATTTGATACAACAATTTTTTCACCATTTTTATGAAGATTAAATTCGCCTTCTACTCTTGTATTAGAAAATAAAGTTTCAAAAATAATTCCATATTCTGAATCGGTAATTACTTCCATATTTTCACCAATTTCAAAAGGATGAGAATTTGTATTCCATAAATATCCATCAATTACTTGATCTACTTCTTCTAATCTATATCTTCCGCTTGATAATTCATAAGGAGTGATAAATTCACCATTTTTATCAGTTTCAAATACACAGATTTTTTGAGAAGTTGGATATGTTATATTTTGACATACATATTCATTTTTATCGATATTAAATATTTTGAATTTAATACCACTTCTTTTTATAACTTCATTTGTTTCAGAATCAATCTTAACAACTTTTAGTTTTGCAGTTATTTCTGAATTCGATATATTTTTATAAATAGTATCATCAATTTGTTCTTTAATTTCAAAATGATAATCCTCCACTTTGTTAAAATTATTTGTACTAGTTAATTGTCGAAGAGTATATTTTCCAAAAGGTAAGGTTGTTTTGAATTTACCATCAGAATCTGTAATAAACTCTGCAATCTTTTCATCTCTCGAATTATAGATTGCAAATGTAGCACCAACTTCTGGTGTCATAAAACCAGTATCTGCTTTTGCATATAATTTTGTAAATTCATAAGTATTAGTAATGACTGTTTCTTTTGATTCTACTGGAATATAAGAACAAGTTTTATCTTCCTCAACATTTATTGTATAAATAGTAGGATCTAAGTTATAACCTTTTGAAGGCTTAACTTCTTTGATTGTATAAGTTCCCACATCTGGAAGATATCCACTTATAGCTCGTCCATTTTCATCTGTTGTCATAGAACCAACTCTATTACCATTTACATCGAATATATCGTACACAGCACCCTTTAAAGTTGCATCCCCCTGAGCTCTATTTCCTGTTTTTGAATCAGTTTTAACTAAAGAAATTTTTGCTTTTCTATTTTCTTTTACATCAATATGTATAGGAACATTTGCAGCAGTATTTTCTGCTGTTAATACTACTTCATATCTTGTAGAATCTAATAAATAATTGTTACTTGCTTTAATTTCTTGAACATAGAATTTTCCTAAACTTGGAAGATATCCTGATGTTGCTTCACCATTTGCATCAGTTGTAATTTCAGTTACTTTATTTCCATTAGCATCGTATATTCCATAAATTGCCCCTTCTATTGAAGCATCATTTGGAACTGATCCACATGAATCCTTTTTTGTAATTGAAATTCTACCACCTAATATATTAAGATTTAAATTAACATCTATAGGATCGTAACTACCAGCTTGTACGATATCTTGTGTACCTGGCTTAACATAAACAATCGTTGGATGAGAATATTTCACATCTCTTTTAGTTAAAGAAAGCGTAGTATTTCCAACTACATTAGCAGTTATGTATAAATCATTTCCACTTTTACTTGAACTAACATAAGAATTGTTTGATACTTCGTATTTTGATAAAACTCCACTTTTATCTGTTAATTTTAAAGTATTACCAATAGCCATTTGATAACTTGAAGCACCAAAATCTGGTGTAGCATAATGTTTATTTAATAAATCTTCCATCTCTGCTATTTCATTCGTATATTTTGTAATTCTATTTCCATTCAGACTATCTGTAAAGTAAATATCATATCCGTGTGGTACAGTTTTCCAAATTAGATACTGAGTAACGCTATACCATTTTATATCATTATGATTTACTTCACTATCACTATAACCATATCCATAATACGCAAGCAACTGAATTCTTCTCCATTGTGCTTGCGTCATATTTGCTACATAGGATTGATCGTAATCTTGTCCTACATAAGTTTCACTAGGATCTAATGGAGTTCCCGGTTCAATACAATAAACAAACTGATTATCGCTCTTTCTTGCAATAATGGTGAGTTGTTGATATTTTGTATTACTACCTTTAGTTTTGTTAATAAAGGTATTAGGAATCCATTGATATTTGTCGTTAAATTGTGCAGTATATGTTTGTGCTTTTACATTAAAAGTAGGACATACTGCTACTGCAATTAATAAAAATAATAAATATTTTAATTTTCCTCTCAATTTTCCCCCTTCTTTTAACCATTAAAAAAATACCTATTCGTTAGGTATCTCTTCTTTTGGTATCTCTGGCACTGGTATGTTGTGATAATCTAATTCTTCACTACTATTAGGTTTTGTTAAACTTAACATATAATATGTATCACCACAATCATCCTGATAATTATCGCAAAAATATCTATATCCACCTTTTCTATACTTTTCTCCCATTTCTTGACATTGAGAAAATGATGAAAAATCAGCTCTTACAAAACCCATTGTAAACTTCTTTGGAGTACATGTTTTTGGTTGTTCTACTATTGGTGGAGTTGGATTCTCCTGTTTAGAGACAACTTCCCCTTTTTTAGAAGTATTATTTTGCGTATTATCTTTTTTACTTTCATTTGTTTTCGTTTGATTTTGATTGGTTACAGTTTCCTTTTCTGAAATAGAAATATTTTCTGTTTTTGATTCTTGTTCGTTGTCTTTCTTTTCTTCTATAACATTTGAATTTTTAATATCATCTACTTTGTTTATATTATCTTGTTCCTCATTATTAAATTCTGTTTTTTCAGTAGATAAATTTTTATCTACCTTTAAAAGTTCTTTATCTTTAGTTTCTCTTGCATAAAAGATAACTGATATACTAATAACTGCTACTAGTATTAAAAGGCTTATAATTACAAGAGGCTTTTTGTTTTTGTTTTTCACAAAAATTCCTCCTTCAAAAATATATCTAAATTATACCGCATTATTAGTATTTTGTCAGCACCCTTTAAATAAGTTCTTCAATCTTTACGATAGGAACTTCTTGAACTGGCATACAATGAATATCAAGTGTCTTTTGATAATCGAGAATTTGATTATATAAAAGATTAACACAAATTGCCATTTCCTGATAGTTCTGTGTCGTAACATCTAAACTTGCTAAAGTTCTCAAATACTCTGGAGTTGTCATTCCTAACTTTTCAGCTCGATCACGAATTTGCTCCTTGAGAGTAATTGGTACTGTTACTTTTACAATATCGCTCATTTTTTCACCCCCTCACACTATAAAAAAAGAAGACTATCTCTCTTCCTCATACAATGTTTCTAATGCCATCCAGCTCTTTACTAAGCAACTTTTCTTGATTGGCTGTATTGATCTAACACTTATTCCAATTTTTTCAGCAATACTTTCATGTGATTTACCTGCCATAAGGGCATGTGTTAAATATATTGCCTCATCCTTTGTAAGTCCTTTTGATAATGTGATAATAGAATCATAAAATTTAGATGCCCATATCATACTATCAATTTTCCTCGTTACAGCTTGTTCTTCTTTGCTTAGTGTACTTCTTTGACTATTTCCTTCTCTTATTTCATAAGAAGCAGTAATTTTAATAGATTCACTCAATGGAATATTAAAGTAAAATTTTAGTCCATTAAATCTTGAAAACATTTTAGATAACTTTGATTTAATATCATCGATATCATATTCATTACAGATACTTTCTGATATCATGCAAACGAAATCATCATCTTCACTATGATCTTCTGATATACTGATTACTTTTGTAGGTAATTCGTATATCATATTCAATGTTAAATTCAAATCCATCAAATCTACCTCCTCTCAAAGCAAAAAGAGACCTAAAGGCTGAATCCCAATAAGTCTCTTTTCTAATCTCCTAAGTTGTCTCTTTAATTTTGATTTTTTACTAGTTTCCAACCCACCTGAAATTGCTGTTTATTTTAATGGAATTTTTTGGAAATGTCAAGAGCTACTAATTAGAAACATTTAAAAATGAGTCTCTCCTTTGCAGAATTAACTCATTTTACTCCATTATACTCCCCTATACGGAAATGTCTAGGCAAAAAACTTGCAAATTTCATGCAAAAATGTTGCAAAAAACTTGCAAAAAAGTTGCAAAAATGTTGCACCTCATTTTTATCCCCTTTTATTTCCTTGCTTTTCTACCATATTAAGAATATGGTTAATGCTAAAATATTTTGCTAAAAATTTTAGATAATGAAATCTTAATAATGCCATTTTTTCACTTTTATATACCTTCTGAAGTAGTCCACCAGCTACATCTTTATCATCATCTATTGACATAAAAACAATATAAGTTCCATCTTCTAATACTTTTTCAGCACTAATATAAAATTGGTAATCTCCAATAAAATCATTATAAGCCTCTATATGAGTTCGTTCTTTATTTATATATCTTTTGTCTGAATATTGACGATATTCCTTTAAATTAACTGGATAAGTGAATTGGTTTCTAACTTCAATATTAACTGGAACTCTTTTATTTTTATAATAATTGTGGATTCCCTTAGCACATCCTGTTAATATTTCAATTCCTAAGGCTTGATCCTTAATATCTCCCTTTTCACATTTTCCTTTTAAGAAATTAGTTATATATACTTCTCTTGAAAGCTCATTATACCCCAATATATCCTTTTTTTCTTTATCAGTATATAAATCTCCTAGTTTAATTATTTCATGTGGTTTTCCGCCAATCAAATCACAATTACGATAAATATGAATATCAAAATGTTCTAATCCACCTATTTGTTCCTCTAAAGAAATATCTTCTGTACGATCTTTTATTTCTTTTGATTGATAACTATGAACTTGGATATTCATAAGTGGACCTACTTGTATGTTGATATACTCATGTCTAATTCTACCATTACTCTTATAGAAGTCTTTTGTTTCTATCCAACCTCTACGAGAAAAACCATAATGTAATAGATTAATATTACAATGAGTAATTAATTGATTATTTCTATTTCTAAAATTTATAGAACCATAAAAGTTCTTTTCACCAAATTTATCAAATTTAGGTAATTCTTCTTGATTATAATATTCAGGTATTTGTTGGTCTTTAAAAATTCTTTTAAAATCATCTTGGTTAAAAATACTTAATTCATCATTTGGTATTAAAGCACTACTATAAACTTCTGCTTTAGTTATTTTCTTATTCCCTTTTAATTGATTGTTAATCTTAATAAAATCGCTTAAATTATCAATAAAATGATATCCAGAGTGAAATAGTTTACCATAACCATATTTGTATGGGTGATTTTCCTTTAACATGTCATGAGGCATCTCCCAATTTCCATCTGAATGGTAAATGTCGATATAAGTAATAGGAATCTGATATTTCTTTACTGTTTCATTAAGTAATTTTTTTATATATTCGTACCCTCTGTGATATTGTCTTTGACACATAACCTTACACATAACATCTGATTTATTAGCTAAATCTAAAATATCATAATATTGCTTTCTTACTTTCTCTATACTTCTTAAACTAGTCATATTCTTAGTAACTGTGATTGGTTTATCTGTTAAAACATCAAAATTATTTTCAAGTGCGAAATGAATATACATATTATGAGCTTTTGGTTCTGTAGCAATTATAATATGAGTTATTTCTAATGTTTTACATACTGATAATAAATTGCTTTCAAT
Organism: uncultured Mycoplasma sp.; assembly: GCA_947388575.1. Next base: position 524 of record CANDSI010000004.1, on the reverse strand, counting down.
TTCTTTTGGTAATAAATCATTATCTTTTAAAGAATCATCAATTGTAAATATATGAGTATCTTTAAATCCATTTTCATTTAAGTATTCTCTAGCATAATCTCTCTTTGATTCTAAATCTACTAATAAAGTAAAGTTTGTTTTATGTTTTTTAAAATAATTTAAATAAATTCTTTTTGCATGAGGACCTAATCCTATTAATGCAATATTTTGTTTTTTTGCTTTGTATTGTCTTTTTTTTAATTCTTTTTCAAAACTTCGATTCATAGCTTTTTGAATATATCCAATATTTTCTTTTTGCTGTTTTGTCAATTTCTTTTCAAATGGATCAATTTCAATATTTTGCATATTCATAGAAAAAAGCCCCCTTTCAATAAATATTGTTTTATATTATAGAGAACTTTTTTTAATAAGTAAAATACCAATTTTTTATAGTATTATTCATTTTTAAATAATAGAAGTTTGAATTATAAATGATTTTTATAATACTTTAAAATTTCATAATCTCTTCTAACAATAAATTTTGT
>CANDSI010000003.1 GCA_947388575.1 uncultured Mycoplasma sp. | reverse complement strand
TATCTTTATTTTCTTTAATTTTCTTTATTTCATTACAACTTACAATTCTACCATCATGCATTTTTATAATTTTTGTGGCATATTGTTCTACTTGTTCTATGTTATGTGTTACCATAACTACTAATTTATCTTTTGCAACCTTTCTTAATAATTCTATAATTTCCTCTGCTGATTTCGTATCTAAATTACCTGTTGGCTCATCTGCCACTATAATAGGAGTATCTTTTATTATTGCTCTTGCTATTGCTACTCTTTGTTTTTGCCCTCCTGATAATTTTGAAACCTTTGTATTTTTGAATTTAGTTAAACCTACTTTATTTATTATATCTAATATTTTTTTCTTTATATTACTTTTCTTTTCGCCTTTTAACAATAGTATCAGTTCTATGTTTTGATATACAGTATAACTATTTATCAAATTAAAGTTTTGAAATATATTTGCTATATATTTTCTTCTATATTCTTCAAAATCTTTTTCTGTATAATGACTTGTTTCTTTGCCATTTACATACATTTCACCCTCTTCATAACTATCAATACCAGATATTACATTTAAGAGTGTACTTTTTCCACTTCCAGATTCTCCTGTAATTACAACAAATTCTCCTAATTTTAATTCTAAATTTACTTTTGTTATTCCTGTTGCAATCATTCCTTTATTATAATAAATCTTTGATACACTTTCTAATTTTAACATTTGTTATTTCCCCTTTTTATAAGCTCTGTACTTGCTCTAATTTTATCATAATTTATACTGCTTTCTCAATGATATTGTAAAAAATAGGCAATAAAACTTTATTGCCTATTAATGCTATTTATATTAATTTTCTTCATAACCAATAGTATTAGGTTCACTAATTTCATCATCTGTAATAGAGTCAAAATTGTACTCATAATTAGTAATATATTCTTTTTTATTATTGTTTTCTTTTGTGATCTCAATTATTTTCATTGTTAATCCAGTTTCTCTATCTATATATGCTTTCGTTGATATAACATTTTGTAGCATTAATTGACTTCCGCTTAATTTTCCATCTATAACATAATATTCTTTTCCATCTATTGTTTCTGTAGAAACTTTTGAAGTAATACATTTTATAAGTTTATCTATAAAAGAATTTGTGTTAATGGTATTATTTATTTTTGTAACTCTCAAGGCATCCATATTATTAACATCAGTTACTGTTACTTTTTTAGTTTCTTCAAAAAAGGTATAATTCTTACATTCGTTTCCATTTTTTAATTGAATAACTGTCATTGGTTTATCTTTATACTTTATTATTAACTTATCTATATCATTTTTAATAAATCTTTCTGTTATTGACTTTTCTGAATCTATTTTAGAATACATATTCTCACTTTTTTCATACTTGCTAATTTTTTCTTGTAAATTATTAAATATTATAACTTTTCTAATCGTATTTATTGCAAAAATAACTAATAATATTACTAATATTGCAACTATTATTTTCCATAATTTTATTTTTTCTTTTTCCATAATTTTATCCTCCAATTTCTATTTGTATTATAATAGATTCTTTAATAAATATCAAGTTAGTTTATGTATATTTTTTGTATTCTCTTAAATGTTTTTTTATACTCTAAAAATCAAATACTAGCTGAATCATCTATATACATTAGCAATAAATTTTGAGTTATGCAGTATTTTATATATCTTTACATATAAGACGAATCAAGTTCATTTTCGTTACATTCTTTGCAAAATTTATTTTAAATATTTATTATATAATTCTTTTGCGTTATTAACTGCCTCCTCTTTAGATATTCCACTTTGTTGATAAGGATATATTATGTAATTTCCTTTTTTTAAATAAATTCTCCAATTAGCAGAAAAATTATTTCCACAATAATTCACAAAATTATTTATAATATCCATTGCTTTTTCTAGTTCTTCATATGAATCTATTTCTATATATGTATCATAGTCTAAAATATCTTCTGTTTTATTTTCAGTTATTATAAAATTTTCTTTTTCTTTACTTTCCCATCGTTCAAAGTAATATTTATGACAATTATCAGAATAATCTTCACTTAAACTTCCAAATTTTCTTATGGCTGTGAATTTAATTTCGTTATTATTTGATACTTTAAAAACATATTTGCCATTTTCTTTTTCATCTATGTCTTGATAGATTAAATCAACTTCTGTATTATACATATTTTCTATTGTTTTTTTTGGTTTTATATTTGTTTTTGCATTTATATTAGAAATAATTAAGTCAAAAATCAAAAGAACGATAGCTATAACTATTATAATAGTTATAATTCCACCAATTTTAATTGTTTTTCCTGCTATTTTCATTCCTTTTACAATAGTGTTTACTCCTTTGTATTCTCTTTTTTTAGCTATTTCTGAAAAATCCACTCTAAACTTTTCCATTTGTTCTTCTTTTCTTCTTTCTTGCCATTTTTCTAATTCTTCCCAATCTTCTTTATTATTCACAATCTAGCCCCCCTTTCTAAATATAAAACTAAAAAACACTGCTATTTGTCGATTTCTGTCGACATCTTTTTGCGTATTTTTTGTGTTTTTACTTTTATAAAAATATGTTGTATAATTTATGCTATGCTTATTTATTAAGAACGGTTGTAATCGTTCGGTAAGCAAAAAAAACTGTGGGAGATACTTGTGTCTATTACAGGAGGTAATATCATGAAAAGACATTTAGGTATCATTATGGCGTTAGCCATGGCTTTCACCTGCCTTTGTGGCACTACTGCGTTTGCAGCAGAGGCAGAACCCGTTTCCAATGTGGTTGCCGTTGAAGCGAGCGACAGTGGGATTGTTCCTTACGGATCGCTGAGTGGATATGGTCAGCATTGGCACAATTCTGGCGAAAGCACCGTCGGCGATTTCTATGTCAATGTAACTGGCATGGGCTGGCCTACTGCACAGCTTACTTTAAACATTGAGAACTTCGGTTCCAATGATGCTGTGGCAGTTCAGGTTTACAGACCGGATGGCACTTTCGCATGGGGGACACTTGATAATGCTGGTGATTACATCACTATGTCCAACAAGGACAACTGGCATAACATCAAGTTCCTTAACGGTCAGACAGGAACCTATCGCATTCACTATTCCATCATCAACTGGAATGGCAATACCCCTGGGTCCGGTCGCATTAACTGCTGGATTTATTAATTTCAGCAAACAGCAACAGTAAGTAACAAATAGTTAGTATCTCCCACAGATTTCCGTAGACTGGTGTACCAGTCTACGGTTTTTTATTAAGGCAAAAAATAAATCTTTTATATTTTCTTACATTTTCTTTAAAGTTTTTATCTAATAAATATGGTATATGTTTTTGATAATCCATATATTACTTCCTTTCAAAATTGTAATTTATTGTTATGTTATTCCATTATTTTATTATCTTTAATTTCATATACAATATCTGCTACATTTTGTACTAATCGTTTATCATGTGATATAAATATTATTGTACCTTTATATTGTTTCATAAGGCTTTCTAATGCTTCTATACTTGGTATATCTAAATAATTATTAGGTTCATCCATAATTAGTACATTATATCTTCCAAGCAACATTTTACATAATAATATTTTTACAATTTCTCCACCACTTAATGTTTTCATTTTTCTAGTAATTACATTTTGGTTTAATCCTAACATTGCTATCATACTTCTTATTTCTGACACCTGATAATCTGATTCTTCTTTTAAAAACTCTAAAACATTTTTTTCTTTTTCAAACTTATATCCATTTTGTGCAAAATAACCAATTTGTACTTTGGGAGATATTTCTATTCCAGTTTCTTTATTTAAAATCATTTTTATTAATGTGGTTTTTCCAGTTCCATTTGCTCCAGTAATTGCTACTTTTTTGCCAAGTGGTATTTTAAATTTTGCATCTTCAAATATTATTTTATTACCAATTTTTTTATTTAGATTATCACTCATAATTGGAACAGGATTATATATCTCAAGCGAACCACTAATTCTAAAATGTATTTGCCTTTCTTTTATTGGTTTACTTATTTCTTCTAGCTCTTCTATTCTTTTTTCTACTGCTTTTGCTGATTTATGAAGTGCTTTTTCTTTACTCCCTGTTGATTTTTGATGTGCTAATCTTCCACCATTTTCTGTACTTTTTTGATTTTTACTTTTTCCAACTTTTTGTGCTTGCTTTTGTTTTTCAGTAATTATTTTTTCTAGCCTTTGCTTTTCATTTATATATTGTTCATATTTTTTTAAGTGGGTTTGCTTTTCTTGTTCTTTTTGTTCTATATAATCTGTATAATTCCCCCAATATTCTGTAATTTTGCCATTTTCAATTTCCCATATCTTATTTACAACTTCATCTAAAAAATATCTATCGTGGCTGATTACTACTACACTTCCAGAATAATATTTTAATGTTTTTGTTATATAATCGATACTGTCTTTATCTAAATTACAAGTAGGTTCATCTGCAAATATGCCATCACTATTTTCTGATAATGCTTTTGCTATTTTTAATTTTGTTTCTTCTCCTCCTGATAGATTATTACCTTCTACATTATGAACATTTAATTTACCTAATATAGATTTATCTTCTATGTTGGTTATATCTATTTGCTCTAATTGTGGAATATATGATATTTTTCCATAAGTTTTAATCTCTGCTGTTTTTAATTCTATTTGTCCTAATAAGACTTTTAATAATGTTGTTTTGCCACTACCATTTTTTCCTACTATTCCGATTTTATCATAGTTATATATTTCTAAATTATCAATATTTAAAATTTGTCTTCCATTATATTCTAAATCTATATTTTTTGCTTTTACTATTAAATCCATTTATTTACTCCTTTATTACATTTCGTATTTTTATACGAGTTACTGTAATAATGTTCTTATCACGAAATAACTCGTGATCTTACCATATTCTTGGTATCATATTTATCTCTCCTCTACAACTTACTAATTGATGTTACTATTATATAATAAAAGACTGACATTATCAACTAATTATTAGCCCTATATATTGTAATTTATCTTTTATATATAATACTTAGATCTCCATCAACAAATCCTATTCCAATGCCACAATATTTTTTTAAAACATTAGAATGTTTGCCTACATCAAGATAATTTTTCAAAAATGAAGTAAATATTTTTTCTATTGTTTTCCAATCGCTTTTTTTTACTAAAATATATGGGGTTTCTCTTGTTGTATAGATTTCACTACAAGCCCAGTCTGAACTATTTTCATCAAAAGTAGATGTACCTACTAACTCAATAGACCATTTATTGTCAACATCTTCATATAAATTAAAGTTAATTGCTTTTATGTCATCAGGAAGTTTCTTACTTAATATTTCATCTAACCAATTAAAAAATTCTTTTTCTTCTAAATTAACTTTTTCATTTAATTTTCTTTTAGTTACAATACTATTGTAAGCATCTTTTAAAGTTATTATCTCTAAATCCTCTATTTTCTCTAAATTACGATATTTTAAAGATTTTTGAGTAAATCCATAATCTTCACAGACCTTATATTGATTTATTCTATTAGATAATTCTTCATTTAATTTTTTTAGTCCTTGTATTCCAGCTTTTTCTTCTACTTCTTTATATAATCCTATAAAGTTATAATCTTTTACACCCTCATCATTTCTAACAAATCCAAAAAGATAAATACTATCATTGTATATTTCTACATACTTTAAAAAGATTTTATCCATATTGTGAAATGAAGTAGTAATTGGTTTTAAAGTTTTTAAATCATATTTTGTTAGTTGTGTTCTAGTTGAAGTTTTAGGTGCTTCAATATTATATAAATATTTTCCGTCATAAGTAATATCAAAATTCTCATCTTGACTACCCATATTTGAAAATTTAATTTTTTTCATTAGTTCTAATTTATCTAAATCATAAAATAGAAGCCACCCAGAAGTTGATTTTACTACTAAAATATTTGTGTTTGGAATAAATTTACCTCGATACATATAAGGAACATCTTGAAATTTTGCTAATTCATTTTCTTCGTGATCATAAATATATACAGTTCTACCATTTAAACCAACCTTAAAATTTTTATTTTGAGTATATCCTTCATATTTTTTTATCAATTTGTTATTATTAAATTCTTGACATATAATTTGAAAACTACTTTCATTATTTTTTGAACGATTATTATCTAATCTTCTTTTAGTTCGTAATGCAAGTTTTGATAACGAACTAATTGTATGACCTAAATCAAATCCCATATTCTCATCTCACTTTCTACTTGTAATTTAGCAATTACTTGTTATTCTTTTCTTTCCAATAATCATAATCTTTAAAGCATTGTAACTTTTTTTCCAAATCTTTTAAATCAGGGTACTCTTTACTTAATGTTTTCATATTTCTGTACATTGCTAATCCATAACCTTGCTCATTATTCTTTATTAAAATATCTGCACATTTATTTAGATAATTTATTGTATTTTCTCTGTTGTATTTTGTTTGAGATAATAATGCCACACAATAAGCGTGTCCTATAATATCAAAATGACCATCTGTGTTATCTACATAGAAATAATCTTTTATAGCATTATATACTGCTTCTACTAATTCTTTATCATTAGTATATTTTTCCATTCTCTTATAATCATTTAAAGTTATAGGTGCATGAATGAATTTTGCTAAATGTTTGCAAAAAATATATACTCTTTGCCATAAAGATTCATCAGTAACTATTTGTTTTAATCTTTTAGTAATATCTCTATTAGAGCAAATTCTTTCTAAATCTGTCATACAATCATCTCACTTTCAAATTGTAATTTTTCGAGATGATTATCTAATTGAATCTTGAACTTGCTCTAATCCTTGTTTATCTGTTTTCTTTATTGCAATAAGCATAGTATTTGCAAATATTGATTCTATGTTATCTTCAGCGATATTATTTGTATATTGAAAAGTAAACTCATAATTATTTTCTTTTTCAACAGTATTTGCTAAACTTCTTTGTACTTTGACCGTTTTTACTTCTTCATCTTGAAATTTCCTAATTGTTAAGTATAAGTAATTTTCATCATTACTGTCAGCTACATTTACTACATTATATGTTTTTGTAAAAGTATAGCTTTCTGCTATACTATTTATTTCATTAGTTTTATTTTGAGAAATAATATTATTGATTGTTTCTAAATCTTCTGTTGAAATTGTCGCTTGTTTATCTCCTTTTTGTATTTCTTTGCAAGATTCTTTAATATAATAAATATCCTTATTTAATATTATCTTGTGAGTATTTATTCCATTGCATATTTCTCCATTATATTTTGAATTTAATAATATATTTTCTATAATTCCTATATCTTTTATATCTGTAATAGTAATTGTTTGTCCTTCATATTCAATTTCAATAATATCAGCTTTTGGTAATTCATATTTCATAAACCAATTTCCCATTTTTACACCAATATTGCTTTCATAAGGCTCGTTTGGAGATACTCCAACATAACGAACTACTTTATAACCTAATCCCCAATAAGTTACTTTACTTCCATCATTGCTAACTACCTTTATGCAACACTTTGGCTCGTGTCCTGTTGTTACTCTAGCACTATCTGAATAATTTGTAATAATCCCTGCAACTATAAGTACAATTACCAATATTCCTATACTAATACCTATTTTCTTTTTCATACGATACATCTCCCCACAATAATTTTTAATCTCAACGATAACTTACTATTTATCGCTATCATTATAGCATATTATCAATAATTATTCCATATACTTACACGAATTTTAATTCTAATTATCAAACTTCCAATTTTACGATTTTTTCTCTTATTTTTATTGTCTTTTTGCTATTTTTCGTAAAGCATATTTCTTATATTTTCCTCAAATTTTATAAAAAAACTATTATAAAAGCTAGTATTATAAATACATTGAAGGAATTTTACAAAAAAATGGAAGATAGTTACATATTGCGACAGACATTTTAAATACTTATATGTATAATCTCCTTGAAATTTGTCTGTTGGATTTTGTAGTGATAATAAAATTCAATTAAACTAATAATTCCACTCTTTATTCGTACCAATTATATGACATAGAGTTTTATTAGTAGGCAAATTGTTTGTATTAAAGGAGGGTAGTTTTTTATTTATTTTGGGCCTAACTTCAAAATTTCAATTAGGACAAGTTTCTAATTTAGAAATTTGGAGGTTATGTCTATGAAAGACTATTTAAAAGATTCTTTATCTGATGAGGAGGAAAGATATATTTATGGAATAATAAACAAAACCATTCTGAAATATTTTAGAAAAACAAATAAATTAGAAAAAGAAAGCATCTCTATAGATGATGATGATTTTCCAGAGGAGCTGTTGGCAACAGAAGATAAATACAACTTTGTTAATAAAAAACTTGAAACAAAAATACTAAGGGATATTTGTGCCTCAAAACCTTACTCTAAAGATGAAATGAAAGAAATTGTTGATACATTAGAAAATATAGCAGTAGAATTGGGACTTTCTATGTTTATAACACCATTGACTTTTAATGAAAAGTTAGTGGTGTTTTTATTATATCTGAAAAAGTATCAGGTTAATCAAATTGCATTTTTGCTAGATGTAAATAGAAGAACAATTTGTAATAGGGTTAATTCATTCAAAAAGAAAGTAAGTGATGTAAAGGAGAATTTAAAAAATGGAAGATAATAAATTTAATAATTACAATTTAACTAATGATGAAGTTAGCAAAATACTAATTGACTTTGAAAATATAATTAAGTCAAAAGCATCAAAACTGGGAAAATATAAAGAAGATTGCGAGCAAGAAATAAAAATGCAAATATGTAAAGCACTTACTAAAAATAGAAAAAAAGAAAAAAATTAAAAAAATTTTAAAAAACTTTCCCATTTTGGTTTTATATTGGAACTTATCTAGTAGAGGGGAAAAATAACAACTCAAATTTAAAAAGAAAGTGAGGTAAGTTCCAATGTGTTTTAAACTATTTATTTGTTATGCTGTTATTGCTTTTGAACATTTGCGAAAAGAATGTAGAATAAATAAAACGAAAATGACAGCAAAAAAACTAGCAGATACAATTTGGCTTATGTACTATGTATATGACAAAAGAAAAATCAAAGAAATGGCTACAAATATTTTGAACAATTTGGAATTAACAGAATTATGAAAATATTTATATCATTTTTAATAATTTGTTGTGCAATTTTAAATGTTTTAGCAATAATTAATACAATTCGTTTTAAAAGGTTGAAAATTAAAACTAGAAAAAAAGTTTATCATACACCAAGATTATCAGATTTACATGGAAAGGATTTTACAAACTATATAGATTATCTTACAGAAGGATTAAAGTGATTTCTGTAGTTATCTATATGGATTGTCATGTCAAAAAAGTGTTAGTAGATTTTTGCATTTTGGAGGTATGGAATTGAATAAAAGTAAGTTCAACAGAAATGAAGAAATTTATAAATTATACTTTTACAGTAAAATGACATTTTCAGAGATTTCAAAAGTAGTTAACATTTCTATTAGTCAAGTTAGTAGAATTGTTAGAAAAAATGAAAATTATATAGATGAAAAAGCAAAAAGAATAAATGAAAATAAATTAAAAAACAAAGAATTTACAAAACAATTTATGAAGAAAAAAAGAAAATCACAAACTATTGGAAATAGAGATGAAAAAGCTATTTTAGATTATTCGCACAATCAAGCAAGTTGTGAATTGTCTGGAAAGAGAACAATTAATAATCGAGCTTTTAGAAACTGGAACAGTAGTATCTATGAATTTCATCAAAAAACAAAGGAATACAGACTAAAAGAAGAATTTAAAAACAAAACTTCTTATGCTGTACCTAAAAAGATCAAATGGAATTGAGGGATTTTTATGGGAGATATGAAAATATATGTTGTTTTAAATATTGATAATTTCAAAAAATTATGTGAGGAAAAACTAGGAGAAAACATAACTGCTGATGATTTTATTGCATTGGAAAGTTTAAAAAAAGAACAGGTACATTTAGTGCCTAAATTTAAAGCACTTATCGAAAAATACTATATACGAGCTAATTCAGAAGAAAAGTCAGATTATGATATTTATATAAAAATAAAGGGTAACTGGTTTAAAAAAAATTTGATAGAGATTACAGAAAGAGATATTAAAGAATTACAAGATAATAACACTATAGAGGATCTAGAAGAATATGAATCTTGGAAAAATACTTTTGCTTATAAAATTATAGATGAAGATAAATTTAATGATAGTATTTTACCTAAATTAACAGATGAAGAGATAATAGCATATTCTTCTATATTAAGCAGATTTAATAATGAAAATAATGATATTTTTCTTATTAATTACAATGATAGATTTAAAATATTTGTACGTGATGCCAAAATTAATCAACTTCAATTAATGCCCTATACTACACTTAATAAAGAAGATTTATTAGATTTCATAAAGAGGGATATTATTCAATATAGCAAATGTAGAATAAATGAAGAAAAAAGTCTAATTAAATTAGATGAAAATACTTATTTTTATACATTAAGTAGAAGATTCGCTTATGGAAATAGATTTTTAAGACAGATAAGAGATGGAAAGTATGTAGCAAGAGCTTTCTGTAATGATAAATTTAATAATAAAAGAGTTATACATGCTTTTGGAGAAACAGAAAGAGAGGCAAAGGAAAAACTTAGAGAAAAAATATGTTTAATTATGGGACATAGAGCAGAAGATACAAAGAAAACAATGAAAGTATATGAAGAACTTATGGATAAAGATGATTATGATATATAGCAGCTAAGATAAAAGGTTAAAATAATGTTTTTTATAGATAGGAGTGTAAAAGGTGGTTTCTACAGATGAAAAAATTGGTCTGAATATAAAAGAGGCAAGTAGATTAATGGGAATTAATGAGAAATTAATGTCAGAATTAACTCATGTAAAAGGATTCCCTTGTATAAAGTTCAAACGAAGAATTGTAATTAATAAATTGAGGTTACAAGAATGGTTTGATAAGAATAGTGGTAGATATTTTTAGTATCTATCATTATTTTTTTGCTCCTGGGGCTGACTTATTTTTTTGAGCACGTTATAATTAAGGAAAATCATTATATTTTGACTTATTCTGTTTTTCCTTAATTGGAGGGAGGAAAAATTTAATGGTAAAACAGAATATAAATAATGATCAAGATAAAAATAAAGGAACTAGAAAGAAAAATGGTGAAGGTAACTTTAGAAAAAAAGGTAACAAATGGGAAGGCAGAATATCAGTAAAGATAAATGGTCGTTCTGTTCAGAAATCAGTAAGTGGTGATACTGAAAGAGAGGCTAGAGATAAAGCCAAAGCATTAAAAAAGTTTTACGAAGAAAAAGAAAAAAAGTATGCTTATTTAAGAATAAAACAGTCTGAGGTAATATTAGAAGAATGGATTAAAATATGGGTAAAAGATTATAAAAGATTAACTATTGCAGAATCCACTTTAGCAGGATATATATCTAAAATCAACTCATATATTAGACCTTATTTTAAAAATCGTAAAATTCAAGAAATCACTAAACATGATATACAATTATTCATAAACCACTTATCCACTACAAAGGGGAAACAATCAAAAGATTTCTTATCTTTAAAAACAATTAAAGATACTGTAAAGATATTAAGAATGATTTTTACTGATGCTGAGGAGGAAATGGAATTAATACCAACAAATCCAGTAAAGAAACCAAAATACCCTAAAAAACCAGCACCAAAAGAAAAAGAAATACTAAGTGTAGAAGAACAACTAGCAGTTACAAATATCTTATTATCAGAATATAATGGAATAGCTTTCTTAACATTATTTGTTTTAGGTGTTAGAGCAAGTGAATTATCAGGATTTTTATGGAAAGACTTAGATGACATTGTAAATGGAATACATGTAGAGAGAGGATTTCAAATCATAGATATTTATGATGATGACTTGAATAAAGTTAGAGCAGAAAGAAAATATACTGAACTAAAATCTGAAACAAGTAATAGAATAGTACCAGTTATGCCTATATTAAAAGTAGCATTAGAAAATTACAAAGCTGAAGTAATGAAACAATTAGGGATAACAGATGAAAGTATTTTAGACAATGAAAGTATGTTTAAAACTAAAAACGGAAATAATATTACAGCAGATTATCTAAGACATAGATTACATTATGTTTTAGACAAATATGGATATACCAAACACATTACAGTACACGAACTAAGACACACATTTGCAACTCGTTGCCTAGAGGCTGGTGTTGATATGAAAACACTACAAACATTTTTAGGACATGCAGATTACAAATTGACTGCAAACACATACTCTCATGTATTAAGACAAACAAAGAATAATCAAATACTAAAATACAATACTTATTTAACAGATACTATTCAAAAGAGTTTAGATGATGTTATGAATATAACAGAAGAAACTATAAAAGATCCAAAATTAAGACAAAAGGCTATTGATAATATGAAAAAGAATTTTGAATTATTAGTAGAGGCTAAACTAAGAGAAAGAGAAGAACAATTAAAAGAACAAAAAGAAGAAACAACAAGTGCTGAAAAAATTGCAGATACAAATATTGATAATAATGTTCAAAAAGAAAATGCAAAAAGATATATAGCAAAAAGAACTATCAAAAGGAAAATACCTGCATAATTGGTCTTGACATATTCCAGTTTTACTGATAAAATAACTATAACATTAGCGGGGAATACTTAGGTTGTAATCTTTTAACAATTAGGGAAAAATTAGGGAAGATAATAAAATATCTTAGCAAACCCTATTGAAATAAGCAGTTTGAAAAATATGCTCGTTGGGCTCATAACCCGAAGGTCGTAAGTTCGAGTCTTACCCCCGCAACCACTAAGAAAATCAATGAAGATAGCTTGTATCAATAGATACAGGCTATTTTCTTGTTTTTCACTCGTTTATTTTTTGATTAATTTATAAAAATTATATTTCACTAGAGTGTCAATGCTTTTCACGATTTTTCATTTTTTCTAATTTTTTATTGTTAAAGCAATCAACTAAACAAAATTTTAAATCATAAATTTTGTTTAGTTGTTGTTTAGTAGTCTACCTTAAAGTGCTTATATTTCAATACTTACATTGTTTAAGTGATTATTATAACTATAATTGTTAAGATAAATGTGAGATGCTTAGAACTCTTGAGTTTTAAGCATTTTAGACAGATAGCCTAAGTTTAAAAATGTATTTTTAAACTTAACACTAACAAAACAATTTTTAAAGCAAAACTAAAAGCTTATTTTTAGCCATTTTTATTAATTTTGTTTAACTAAATGCTATCTTTCTTCATCAATATCAATTATTTTACTGCTAGTTTCATTAGTATCTATGTATGGAACATTATTATTTTTAATCATATTTTCACTCAAATAATACTGATTAACTTTATCAATTTCATTTTCCTTAAATTTATCAAAAACCGTAGTATATGTATTTAATGTAACACTTATATCTTTATGACCCATTAATCTTTGAACTACGACAGGAGCCATACCACTTTCAATGCAACGAGTACCGAAAGTATGTCGTAAACTATGGGTGGAAATATCTGTTACATTAAAATATCGTTCAAAAATTCTTTGAAGTTCCGAATTAACATTTGTTCTTCGTGTGTATCTTGCGTTATATGGTTTAAATAATAATTTTTCTTCATTATTTTCTTGCTTTTCTGCAACTTGCATTTGTTCTATAATATAAGGATAAATAAAATCTGGTATAGGCAATATCCTTTTTCCTGCATATGTTTTGGTTTTATTTCCCATTATAATTGCGTTACACTCATCTGTTGTTAATGTTCTATGTACATTTATTTTTTTGTGCTTTAAGTCGATATCGTGTGTTGTAAGTGCCAAAGTTTCGCCACATCTTAACCCCATATACATCTGTATTAAAAAAACATTTCTATATTTACATTTATTTAAATCTTTACTTAAAAGATAATCTGTAAATGCTTGTTGCTCTTCAACTGTCAAAGCGCGTACAACTTTATCTTCTTTTTTACTTCTAGGTTTGATAACATTTATCATAGGATTTTGCATTAAATAACCTTTATTAATAGCAATTTTAAATGCTTGATTAAGTTGCTGATATGCTTTATTTATGGAAGAATTACTTAAATGAGTTATGGAATTTAGATATTGTTGAATTTCATCTGATGTTATTTCATCAATATTCTTTGAACCGATTGAAGTTCTTTCTAACTTTTCTATGGTTCTTGTTACTCTGCTGAATTGAGTAGGTGTAATTTGATTGGTATCTAATTTCAACTTTAAATTTGATTTCATTACTTCGCAAATTGGAATTCCTTTATGCTTAATATATAATGGATTTTCTTTTTGATACATAATTGTACTTAAGTACTTTTTTGCATCTTCTTCAGTTTTAAAACTTTTAGTTTTTAATTGTAGTTTTCCAGTATTAATGTCATACTCTCTATATTGTGCGTTCCAACGATTTCTTTGTTTATTATAAAATACATATCCTTCTCCACTTCCTTTTAATGCCATACTATACACTTCCTTTCTTACTCATTTTCCATAACAAATAGGCTGCAATAGTAACAGTTTTTTTCTTTCCAATAACAAGAGTTGGAAAATCGTCTTGTTTTAACAATTCATACGCCTGATTAATTCCAATATGTAGGTCTTTAGATATATCACGAGCAGATAAAAGTATAAATGGGTTTTCAAGCCTACTTAAATAGTCCATTACAATTTGTTCATTTAAACCGTTTTTTTCTTTAGTATCAATTATATTTTCTTTTATATTTTCCATTGTTTTTTGCTCTCCTTTTTTATTTTTGGAATAATTTCATTAAAACTTCTATACATTAAATCGCTAGAATACCAATTGATATCTTCTTGACTTAAACTTTCAAATTCTCGTTTTTCTCTATCTATTTGTACTACTAGCAAGTCGCCAGATATGTGGAAAAAGTCGAATACTACATTAATTTTACTTGTTTTCATATCGTCTTGGTTGTTACAAATTAGAAAAACGCTTTGGTAGGGGATAATATCAAGTTTTCGCATAACAATAGCTCTCTTTAATAGCTGGACATTTGGTATAATTCTAACTCTTGGATTTTTTCCAGTTGGTTTGTATAGAACTCTAATTTTGCTTTTATTTTTAGCTTTTTCGTATAGATAAAATGTATTTGGGTTTGTCTTAGAATTGGTGGATTTATTTTTGCTATTATTTGTTTTCATTTATTCCACCACCTTTGTTTTTCATCTTTTGTGCTTTTACGATAGTTGCTAGATTATTTTTAAAATGAATAATTCCTTTATTTTTTAAGCTGATAACTTCTTTCTTTTGTAGTTTTAATCTTTTACAGATATCGTTTAATCTCAAATTTTCAACATAAGAGAGATATAACACTTTTCTTTCAAGCAATGGAACAATTTTCATTGCTAAATAGTAAGTTTCGTCTGCAAAGATATTTTCTAAGTGATTAATGGTTACATCAAGGTCATTAATTTTTTGTATTGACCTTTGATAGAAATTTTCTGCTAGTAACTTTTTAATTTTTTCATTAGGTAATTGAATATC
The DNA here is from genome assembly GCA_947388575.1 of uncultured Mycoplasma sp. The sequence continues at coordinate 1,837 of CANDSI010000003.1, read as the reverse complement.
TTTTGTATGATTTTTGGATTTTCTTTGTTTTTTCATTTTTGAAATCTCCTATAAAAATATTTGATTTCCAGAAATCATAGTTTGTTCGAACTAACTATATTATACTTCCATTATGTAAACAGACCAAAAGGTGGTGAAATTGCGTCCTATGCAACAAAAGTTGCATATAGTGCAACTTTTAAAACTAAAATAGGTATTTTCTTCACGGATTTTCACTAAAAATAGAAAAAAATTGATAAAAATATGAAAAAGCATAAAATATTGCGTACCACGCAACTTTGAAAAATTGATATTTTATGCACAAAAGAAAAAGGAGATTATTGAAAATCTCCTAAATCCAGTCTTAACAACCGCCACCACCACCGTGGATATGATACGATATGTTTGTTTAATTTTTTCATATCTCGTTCTTCCTTTCTATATAGTCTCTATTTTTCTTGAAACATAAACATTAGAAAGTCCAAACGAGTGGAAGTTCTATATACAATTTAAGCCACTAGCGTAGCTTAAGTTATAACATTTATGTTACAATTAAGCTGACGCTTAGGCAAAATCATATAAAAAGACTTGTGCCAAAAATAGGTTTTGGTATAAACTATATTATACCATAAAAAGCCCTATAAATCAAACTTTACCAGTTTTGTAGCATTAAGCAGTTGAATAATTTAATATGTAATAGTATAATAATTATAAATTAAGAAAGGCGGATATTATGTCGAATTTTGATAGTAAAGATTTTGGAGAAAGGCTAAGAAACTACAGAATACAAAAAGGGTTGAGCCAAGAAAACATTGCTACAAGTTTAGGAAAAAATAAGGCTACTGTTAGCAGATATGAAAAGGGAGAAATTTTACCAGATGTGAGAGATATTAGCATTATTTGTGAAGTATTGGAAATATATGAAGCAGACTTATATGGAAATGATACAAATCGAACCACACAACATAATAAATCGAGAAATCCTTTTGGCACGGATAAATTATATGTGTACTTTAATGCATATAATTATAGAACCAAGAAATTTGCACCTGATAAATATGTATTACAGTTGGAGCAAAAGCAAAGTATTTGTAAGGCAAAGTTTGTAGATTATCACGATAAAAGAATATATACTGAAGGTTACTTGATATGCAATGACGAAATTGTATTTGTTGTAATGGAAAATTACAAGCCAACTAGTAGTCGTGTAGATATAGCAGTCCTTGAAATTAATATTTGCAATGGTACAGATAATCTGATGCTTGGCGGTTACTTTGGAACAAACGCAAAATGTGAGCCTAGTCTGCGAAAATGTTATTTTTCAAAGAAAAATATTAATTTTACTAATGAGATGTTTGAACAATTAAAATTAAATGAAAACGAACAGGAAATAATAGATAAACAAAATGCTTTATATTTGGATATTTTTAATGTATAAAGAAAAATAATAGGAGTAAAAAATATGAAGAAAAAAGTATTAATAGTAATAGACATTATAATAGTGGTTTGGTTAGCACTCATTATAATAGATGTTATTCGTTTAATAAATTCACAAGATGAAGCTAAACCTTTGATTACAATTACAGCTAAAAGTTATGAAAATAACTCTAAATCTGGAAATATATATATTGGTTTAGGATATTATACACACTACTATACTAGCAAAAATACAGCTGGGTATGGTCGCGAATTTAATCTATTTGGATTATTTCAAATATGGTCAGAAGAAGCGCAATAACTCACAATTAATTAAATACAGTAATCTAAAATAAAACTACTATTAACTAAAAGTTAGTAGTAGTTTTATTGGTTATAATACCATGCGCTATGCGCGTGGTAAAAATAGCTTTAGCGTTGA
>CANDSI010000002.1 GCA_947388575.1 uncultured Mycoplasma sp. | reverse complement strand
TAGATAGTGTTTAGGAGAAAAATATAAACGAGAACTTTCAAAGAGTATTTTTGAGATTAATTTATATATAAGTTTTTCTCCTAATTAATATATTAACACGTTTATTCAACTATTGCATTACATTTTAATTATATAAATGTAAAAAATTGTAAAATCAATAATGGAGTGTTTTATGGAAGCAGAAGTTAAAAGTATTTCTGCTAGATTAAAGGATATTCGTATTTATTATGGTTATAAGCAAACTGACATTGCTAGAACACTTGATATTTGTAGAAATGCTTATTGTGAATATGAACATTATAAAAGAATTATTCCGTTAAAAAGACTTATTCCATTATCTAATTTCTATGGTATTAACATTGACTATTTATTGGGATTAACAGATACAAAAATTGATGTTAAACCTATAGAAATTAATAGAAGCATAATCAGTGATAGATTATTAGAAATTAGGCATGTTAATAATCTGTCTGTTGCTGAATTAGCTAGTAGTTTGAATGTTTCTGAAGCATTAATATATTACTATGAATCTTGCGAAAAATTGATTTCTACTTCAGTTTGTTATGATTTAGCAAAAAAGTATAATGTTTCTATTGACTATTTACTTGGAAGATCTAGCAGCAAATATGAGTTAAGAAAGTAGCAATACTTTCTTATTTTTTACAATTTATTATATACTGAAAAGTTTTTTCTCCTTTGTAGTCAATACCAGCCGTTGGATTGGCTTTTTTTTCTATATAATTATAAACATCTAAATATTTTTTTCTTATTTCTTCAGGAAGTTTCAATTTTATTATTCTCTGCTCTAGGTTGTCTAGTGCTTCATAACATAAAAAATCATCTTGATTAATGCTCTTTATTATATAATATTCATTACTTTCTGCATATGTTGTATCTACATGCAATCTTTCTCCTTCTAATTCAATTCTTAAAGTTCCTAGATTAGTTTTGGAATTTACAACTATTAATTCATCGCCTTCTTCAACTAAAATATATTTTTTCATTATATTTCTATCCTCCTTTCTGTAAATATTATACCACGAGTGCTCATATATATCATACTATAAAGCTTTTTATTGTGTAAAGTGAGAGAATATTTTGTATAGGTGGGTAATTATGCAATTAAGATTAAAAGAATTAAGAGAAAGCAAAAACTATTTGCAAAAAGACATAGCTGAAATAATTGGTGTGCATAAGTCAACTTATAATCAATGGGAAAATAATAACAATATTCCTATAAGAAGACTTGTTGAACTAGCTGATTTTTATGAGATTAACACTGATTATTTGGTTGGACTTACTAATATGAAGATTAATAGAAAAGGCAAAAGCAAATTAGATTTAAAAGAGATAGCTGTTCATTTACGTGAAATTAGAGTTGAGTTAAATTTTTCCTTAAGAGATATAGAAAAAGCAATTGGTATAAATAATTCCAGATGGGCAAATTATGAAGCTGGACTTTATATTGTATCTACATGGATATTAGTATTTGCTTGCAAAAAATCTGGAATATCTATGGATTATGTTTTAGGAAGAAGTAAACTAAAATATTTAAAAGATTTATATTAATATGTAATAGCAAGGTTAAGCCTTGCTTTTTTATTGGTAAAGACTTCCATAACCATAAATAACATTGTTACTAAGAGAATATTGCTTTTGGCGACAAGTATCTCCATTAGAATTGCCTTCTATTGTATATACATATTCATCATCACTATATTCAACGATTCCTACATGATTAATTCTACCATCGTTCTCCCAATCAAAGAATATTATATCTCCAGGTTTAGGTTTATATTCTTTACCATGCCATGATCCAATAGCTTTAAACCAGTTTGCTCCTGTGCTAACAACAGCAAATTTAGGCATTATTGATTCATCTACTCCAGCTTGATTCATTACCCAGCTTACAAATATAGCGCACCACTCTACTCGTGAATCAAAACCATACCATCGCCAATATGGTTCGCCACCTACTTGTCCTACTTGAGATAATGCTATAGTTACAACATCATTAGAGTTTTCTATTGGTGTACCATAAATTACAGATAACCATAAATCATCATAATATCCACTTAGTAAATCTTCCATTTGCTTTCTTTGGTTTTCATTAAAATGATATATATTCATCATTTCTCCGGCTGGTTTACTATCAATATATACATATAATACATTTTTGTTTTCTATTAGTTCAGCATCATATTCTTCAGAAAGATTTTCTTCTAAAATTTCATAACGAATTGAGTTTGCAGTCCAAAATATCCCTTTTAATTCATTAATTTTATTCTCATCTAATGTTATAACTTCATTTTGATTATTATTGGATACTTTTACTGAATATATCGCTAAAACTTCTTTCCAATCAGCTTTATTAGATATAATCTTATATTCATCATACTCATTATTACTTTTGATTTCATTTATTCTATTTGCCATTTCACTATTTAAAGATTTAATTACATCTTTCATTTTAGTATCAGAAATATCTTCACTAGTAAATAATATTCCTTGGTATGAACCTAATATGACAGCTGCTATCATAATTGCAACGATTATTAGTATAGCATATATCCCAAAACTAAGCAATAACGCTATTACTTTAAAAATAAGGTTTATAAATAATGGCACTATTTTTTTTACAACTTTATAAGTTATATAAAAAGTTTTTCTAGTTTCTTTAGCTGCTTGCCGTGCTCTCTTAGCATTATTTTTAGCTGCTTTTCGCATCATTCTTAATTTTTGTTTTTCTTTTAATTTTTTAGTTATTGGTAGAGTTGTTTTTTTAATTAATTTAAAATTAGTGTTGAAAGTTGATTTTATTAACTTTTTTGTCGGATTAATTGAATCTTCTTCACTATAATTTTGTGAATCAAACTTATCTGTTTTTCTATTTAATGATTCTACAGATGATTTAGCTTTATTATATAAAATAGAAGATTTATTTGTTATCTTAATACTTTTATTTTTTACTTTTATATCTTTCATCTATGCCTCATTAGGCTTAGTAGACATGAGTTTATATAATTGAGTATTTTTAGGAAAATCATTCTCAAAAGGAACTAAAGCATCACCTATTTTTATTAAACCCCTTCCTGCATTTACATTTGTTATATATCCTAATTGTAAATCTGATATATTAAGCAAGTTTGCCAATTCTACTCTATCTGTACTTGCTTGATTTAACATTATTATAAATTCACTATTTGATAGCATAGCTCTAGCTGTAGAATTTTGTAAAACATCCTCAACATTTTGAGTGATTCCTGTGGCTGCTCCTCCATACTTTCGGATTCGTTTCCATAGTTCAAAAAAGAAGTTAGCAGAATACTCATTTTTAAACATTAAATATATTTCATCTACAAATAAAAAAGTTGATCTCCCAAGTTTTCTATTTTTACTAATTCTATTTAATATACTATCAAGTACTACTAACATTCCTAATGGTCTTAATTGTTTACTAAGATCTTTGATATCATAGCAAATAAATCTGTTATTAGTATCAACATTTGTTTCTTTAGCAAAAGTATTTAAGCTACCAGTTGTAAATAGTTCCAATGCTAAAGATATCTCTTTAGCTTCAGGTTCTGGTTGCTTATCTAGTTCATTTTTAAAATCTAATAGTGTTGGTGCTAGTCCTTTGTAATTACCTTGTTGATAGTGTCTATATGTTAAAGATACACACCTATCTATTATAGATTTTTGAATCGCTCCTAAATTTCTTTCACCCATTAATTGTTCACATAGTGATAATATAAATTCTGATTTTAATATTATTGGATTCTCACCATCACCATAATTCTCATCTAAATCTAACGCATTTATATGATTATTGCTTGTGGCCGATATATTAATAACTTCTCCACCTAATGTTTTGACTAGTTCTGAGTACTCACGTTCTGGATCAAGAACAATAACATCTGCATTTTTATTTTTTAATATTGTTGCAGCTATTTCACTTTTAGCAATAAATGATTTACCAGAACCTGAAACACCTAATATAAAACTATTACCATTTAATAACTTTGTTCTATCAGCAATAATCATATTTTTACTAATAACATTTCTACCATAAAATATTCCTCCTTCATGATTTATCTCTTGAGAACGAAAAGGCATTAAAACTGATAGAGATTCTGTAGTTAGAGTTCTTAGACTATCTATACATCTAACTCCATAAGGAAGTGATGTATTTAATCCATCTATTTGTTGGTACTTTAGTATTGCTAATTGACATAAGTGTTTCCTAGCTGAAGAAATTAAACTATCTGTGTCATTGTCTAGTTGCTCTTTAGTATCAGCAATATGAGTCATAGTTAATGTAGTTAAAAACATCTTTTGATCTCTTAAAGTTAAATCATCAAGAAATTCTTTACTTTCATTACGTTGTTGTTCAAGATCATAAGGAATTACTGCACTAAAATTATTATTAGCATTTTGTCTTCTTTGCCAGTTGGTTATATTTGTTTCCACTCCCAATCTTCTATTTTCAACTTCTTGAATAGCTTGTTCTGTTGGAACTGGAATTATATCTACACTTAACATTATATTACGATTTAATTCGGTTAGCTCTGCTAAAAATGAATCTTTTAAATATGTTGCATAATTCTTTAAATATAAGGTTCTTCCGAACTTATCTCCTAATTTAAAGTAATCTTTATCATGTTCTAATATATCAGGGCAAATGTAGTCTTTAAAGCTTTGACCTCTTTTCATATCTTCTTTTAAATTAAAGTTAAATATATTTTTATCATTCTCTCTATAAAAATTATGAATTATCTCTAATCTTTCATTAGTAGATAGTTCTTTACATTTAGAACCCATTTTATTAAAGTAATTAAATAAATCAGCACTTACTCTATTAAAATAATTTCTTGCTTCTTCTATGTTCTTTTTATTTATAGAAATTGTAATATATTTTTCTTGAATAAAACCATTACTTTGATTAATTTGATTTAGTATGTTATTATTATACTCTTTTCTATATTGATCCAGATAGTTATCTTCTAATGAAATTAATATATTATTTTTAAAATCATTTTTATTTAATCTTCTATTAGACATTGTTATTTTTGTTGTAGCTCCTGAATCTAAAGAATTTAAAAGCTCAGAATAATTAAGAAACATTTCTTTTTTATCATCTAAACACGCAACTGAATAATTTATATCAGTAAAAGCAAAACATTTTGAATATTTATTATTATCATGTAAAAATATTCCATCTTCATATATTCTACTAATTGGAATTATATCTTGAATATTTTTTGGTATTTTAAATGATTCTTTATCTTTTAATTTTAATTCTCTTAGTTTTTTCATTACTTATATCTCCCTCTTTCATAAGTTCATAGTAAAAATTTATAGGTTTGTATTCCAAGTGTTTTGGAATAAGAATTTGTGATTTAATCCAACACCATATAAACTTTTCGGCTGGCATATCATTATAAGTTATATATCCCATTATGATAAATGGTAGTGCAGAAAAAATACAAACCCAAGATGCTGCTTCTAAACCTATTTTATCTTTTAATAAAAAGTAAGCAAATACTGATGTTATACATGCTAGTATAGAAAAAAGGAGCTGTCTAAAAGACAGCCCAAAAAATATATGCTCTTTATAATTACGTATTTCTTGATTAACTTTAACTTCCATATTATTTTACCCTTTCTTTAACATGTTTTTTATTAGTTTCATTAATCATTGTATAATTCATTATATCTCTAAATTGATTACTATTAAGATTAGCAATTTTTTTAGCTACATCTATAATATTTTCTCTATAGTTATCTGAAAGAAAATTACTAGTACTTTTTTTTAAAGAATCAAATAATTCTTTTGAATCTTTATTTATTATTTCTGTTTTTCCTAGTTCCATAATTAACATAAGTGCCATTGTTATTGAAGGCTTATCATAATCTTTGATTAATTTTAATGCTTTATTATCCATAAATTGTTCCTTTCTTATCTTTCATAATGTCTATTATTATTTGGTTTATTATCTTTGGTCTCATAATAATTGCTGTTTCTTACGGCAGAAGCTTGTAAATCTTGATTATCTCTAGCCTCTCTAAAAGCATTTACAATACGTTCATCTAAAAAATGAAAGTATTTCTTTTCGGTTTCTCTTTTATTTGCTATATATTCTACAATATACTCTATAGCAACTTGTTCATTTATTCTTAGATCTTTAGGGTTAAGACCTAAATCCATACATACCAGCGCTTGATAAAAATATTTTTCATCTTCCTTTTTTAGAGAGTTTAACTGATTATACATTATTGAAAGAAATTGACTATTTGTTGCAGCACTAATATACTTTTCAGCTATTTGGTCTAATATTCCTTCATAATGAGATGCTGGCACTTTAGTTGGTGCTTGTGTATCAGGATTTATATATTTATAAGTCATATCACTTATACTTTTACTCATATCCTTTAATTTTAACTTACTAAAATCTTCATATAATGTTTTCATTTTTTTCTTTCTCCTTTATTATCTTTCATATTTTTTTGTTTTTGATTTAGTTATATTATCAATATAATCGCAAACTTTCTTTGCTTCATTTATTGCTTTAAACAGCTCTGCTGGCTGTTCTTTTAGAATCTTAATCCAATACTGAATATACCTTTTGTGGTTATCATAGTGAACTGCTTTTACATCAATATTAATTTTTGGCATAAGAAAAGAAGAACTAATTTCAGCAACAAGTTCTTCTCGGGCATAGTTTTCCTCGTCATTACTAAAATCTCTATTTAATCTTTTTTTATTTCCTGTAGCATGGCATAGTTCATGGAGTTGTGTTGCATAATATGAATATTTATCAAAAAAAAGATGACTAGGTGGCAAAACTATTTCATCTGTTCTAGGTCTATAAAGTGCTTTGTTCCCTTTTTCAGAATATTTAACATCCATTTTCTTAATTAAATTGGAAATATAATGCGAAGGTTCTATTTTTTTATTATTCAAAGTTTCCTTTGGTAAACCAACAATTAAATCTCCATTAAATACATTAACTGTCTTGTTATAAATTACAAAATTTTCTTTTAAATCAGGGCATAATTTTATTATATCTTCATAGTCTTCATAGCTTATATTCTTCTTATTCTTTTTATCATAAACACTCCAAAACTCTACTGGCACACCTTTCCCTTTACCATCTGCTAATTTATAGCCATTGTTTTTTATTTGCAAGTATGTTAGCCATCTTGAATCTGTGTATTTCTCAAAATAGGATGTAAATGATAATATAAGTTGGTTTATACCATTATATTCTCTATTAGTTATCCCATTTTTATTTATTCCATTATGCCATTGTTGCTCCCAAGGGATTTCATTTTCGTTCAATGCACTTATATACATTTCAATTAGTTTTTCTCTTGTTTTAGTTAACTTCATTAAATTCCCATCATCTCCTTTATCACCCTATCGGACATTTTAATCGTTCCTACTAAAACTAACATATTAAAAGCGAGTTCACCTACATACGACCAAACCATATTTATTGCATCGCCATCTGCTAATGCTGGTGGAGATGAAGCAAAGTAAGTGAATATTACACATGCTAAAACTATAACTGCGCTTTCTAAACATACTCCACAAAAGGATTTAAAAAAGCTTATACCTATATGTTGGGTAGATTCTCCAGAAAAGCATGAAAGTGGAATAGGTGCTAGGGCAGCATAAATATATAATTTAAAAAAACGACCATATATAGTCATTATCATAATATAAGTCATTATAGTTATAAACAAACTACCTATAATTGTAACTGCCCAAAGTGGAATAGATTCCAAAAATCCACAATTAAGAATAGCAGTTACTATTTCTTCTGGCAACTCTGCTCCAATAGGCAAGCCTTCAAGGATATACTCTACTGAAGCAGCTTCAATAACCCTGTTACATATTCCTTGACCTATTTTAAATATTGCCAACATTAATTCCATACCATATGTTACAATAGCTTTAGCAAGTACAAAACGTATAAAATATTTGAAAGCATGCTCTGGTTTCTTTACTTCATTTAATGAAGTACATGTTTTTAAAATTCCTACTACAAAAAACAATACTAATAATGCTAAACCTACTGCTTGCAACCCCCCATTAATCTTTTCTATAATTGCCCATACACTGCCATTTTTAAATTCCTCTGGGGAACTAGTTATTAAATTAATAATGTCAGTTAAACTTTCATTCCATGTGTTTAATGATTTAGTTAAATTATTTATAATCCAATTAGATCCAATCAGCATAATATCACCCCAATTCTAAAAATACTCTTTATTATCCGATTATGGCATTAATTATATACTTTGAGCAAGCAATTAATATTCCCCCTACGGCTGATAAAATTCCTTGTGCTCTTTGAGATGGATCATGCGTTTTAAAAGCTAGACCTATTTGAACAACACCAAGTCCAGCTAATATAAATCCCACTGCTTTTAAAATATTAAATATATAATCTGATAAATTATTAATTACTTGCAAAGGATCATCAGTTGCAGCAAAAGCTATGGTGCTTGTTCCTATTGTTAGTATATAAATAAATACTGCTATAATATAAATTTTTTTCTTTTTCATAATTTCCCTTTCTAATTATTGATATTTTAAATGTTAGTAAAAACATAGTTGCTAACATTATAATCAAGTTCTATTGTTCCTATTTCATTATCATATTTATTGTGTTTGTATGGTTTTTCACTTCCATCTGTGGTTAAGTTGACATTTGGATGTTTTAAAATATCATATTTATAATCTATAATTGGTCTTTCACCTCTAATAAATAGAATAGATAATAAATTATCTAACATTCTTACTTCATCCTGTGTCATAAGTTCTCGCCCTGTACTCTGATAGTTAGTAGAGAAGTTTCCACTATTTCCAGATGATTTTCCAAAAGTGTTAGTATCAATAGTGTCTTTCCCTAACAATTCGCTTACATATTTATGTGTTGATTGTTCATTTCCTCCTAAATATAAAAACTCATCACAATTTCCAACAATACTTTCCCATTGTTTTTCAAACAGCGCTTTTAATTGAGCTAAATTTTGGAGAATAATAGATACAAAAACTCCTCTTGAACGCATTACTGAAAGAATCTTATCAAAGTCATCTGGCAATGAGACATTAGCAAACTCATCCATTAGAAAATGAACTGGCATTGGCAAGCATCCAGAATATTTATGATCGGCTAAATAGAATAATTGTTGAAATATTTGTGTATATAGAATACTTACTAAAAAATTAAAAGAAGTGTCGTTATCAGGAATAAGTGCAAATAACGCTACTTTCTTTTCTCCTAACTCTTGTAGATTTAGTTCATCTGTCATTGTTAGTGCTGCTACACTGCTTAAATTGAATTTTTCTAGGCGAGAAGTTAGTGTTATTTGAATAGATTTTAAGGTTTTTGCCGAACCACAGCGATAGTTACGATAATATTTGACAGCTATATGATCTTTTTGTCTTTTCTCTAAGCGATTAAATAGAATATCTAACGGGCTCAAATAAGAATCATCATCTTCTTTAACTTCACCATAAGCTATCATATCCATAATAGTTGAAAAATTCTGTTCATATTCTGGTGCTTCATACTTTAAATAGAAAATTAAAGCTAAAAGTAACATTGATGCAGCAGTATCCCAAAATGGATCACTAGAAGTTGAACCCTTTGGAGTTGTCGCTTTAAAGAAATTAGTTACAAGTTTTTGAACATCATTATCTGTAGTTGCATAAAAAAGTGGATTATAACAAAAACTTTTTTCAAAATTTATTAAGTCTAATACTCTTACTGAATACCCTTTTTTCTCTAATAAATATCCTGTATCTCGCAGCATTTCGCCTTTAGGATCTAAAATTACAAATGATGTATTAGCTTGCAACAAATTTGGTTTACAATAAAATCTTGTTTTTCCAGCACCAGATCCACCTATAACCAACGTATTTAGATTGCGCCTATGCTTCTTTCCATCAAGTCCGATTGAAACATTTTGAGTTAGGATCTTATTATTCTCTATTGGTTTTTGTAAATATTTTTTACAAATTCTTTTCTTATTTCCCCATTTTGCAGAACCATGTTCTTCCCTATGGCGATAATTTTTTGGAATAGAATAATATATTGCTATAGATAATGAATAAATGAATAAAAAAAGAGTAATAGCTTTTATGCTATACTCACAAAATGTTATATTAAATGGATTATCTAATATTTCAGGTAATTCTTGAATTATATTTATTAAGCTCTTATCAAAATGTGGTGCTAATAATAATGAAAAATAAACTACTGGTATTATACCTATTATAAAAAGCCATTTTACATCATTATTGTTTTTTAGCACTATTTATCTACTATCTCTAAAAATTGATTTCTTTTCTGGTGCATCTAGCACTTTAATTAAAAGTTCATTAATAGGTTCATAATTTTCATTATTTGAAATAACTTTATTCCTAAATTCCATTAGTGCATTTATGATAATCCCTGTTTCGTGTCTACTAAGCTCTAATATTTTCATTTATCTTACCTTTCATAATTTTGATTTCTTTGTTCTTTATTCTTATAATACACATTTATTCTATTAATATGATCATCCATTAAATTTTTCATTTGAGTTAAAATGTTTTTCTTATCTACAATATCTATATCTTTTATACTTTCTGGAATAGTTAAATCAAACAATTCACTATCAATGCCTACACTCTTACAAATCATGTATGCAGAACAATTACTTACGAAATCATTTAAACTAGAATCACTATAAATATTCATTTCTGCATTTGTAAAGGCTAATGACAATTCAGTAAACATTTTTGTCTCTTCAAACCCTCTTTTTATATAAATGGTATCACCATTATGTTCTACAGTCTTCCCTTCATTCAGTTCATCTGCTGCTTCTATATTATATGGGCATTTATATATAAAAGCTTTGAACATCTCTTCTGCATTATATTTTTTTGTATCATTACCTAATGCAATAGTAGTTTGTGATACATCTAGAACTTTTTTTGTGTTAAACGTAGTAGAAATGGAATTGTCCGATTTTAAAAATTTTTGTCCAGGTTCTAGTATTGTTATAAACTTACATTGTGGCTTTGCATATGCTCCTATTTTCTTCCATTCATCTAATGACTTTATCATTCTAGCATTTGGCATTTGAGCTGCTATTAATAAAGCATTATTCATAGAATAGTTTGCGAATCTTGCTTGGACATCTAAATATGTCTTTAACATTTCAGGTGAAGTTAATGTTTTATTAGCCGTCTGGTCTGCTAAATCATATATCTGCTGTTTTTCTTCTTTTTTATAAGCTTTATATTCTTCTTTGTTATACTCTTTTTTACTTTTATTTTGCAAAACACTATCTATATCCATCTTTGTTTCCCCTTTCTTTTTTCTTTTTAATTTTAGTTTGTTGATGCTTTATCTCTTTAGTCTTTGATTTTATAGTTTCTTCTTCAGGTATATCTTTATTAACTTGTTCTTCTTTTATTTTTTGGAGATTTTCTATAACTGAAGGTCTATCGTTAGAAGTAATTGAACTCTGATTGTTTTTGCTTGTATAAGAACTCTCTAACGGACTCTTTTTCCCTATCTCCTTGTCTAACAGGGGGGCTTCAGCTTCCTTTTCTTGCTTTGAGAAAATGTCAGCTACCAATGAATCTGGATCTTTAATTGGAGATATTACTTCATTGTTAGATTCTTTGTCATCACTATCTTGAATTTTACTTCTAATTTCATTTTCATTGAAATTAGATAGATTAAATCTTTCAACCATGCGATTTACTCTTGCAGCATCTTCAGCTTTAACTATTAAATCAACAATATCATCTTTATCATTCTTTTTATGTTTAAGCTCAGCATAATTAATTCCATATCTTTTAGCTTGACTTCTAAACTCTTTTACATCATCTAATTTGATAGAGAATATTTTTAATGGCTTTTCACTTTTTAATAATTTTATTAGTTTTGTCTTACCTACAGATTCATTTTGCTCTTGTAATTTCGCAATTATTAACGGAACTAAATAAGACGCTGCTGTACCTGTTATTTTTAAAGCAAATTCTGTTCCTTCTAATGTTATCTTTACAAGAGTCTCTGCTGCATCACTTGAGTTCATATTTCTTTTCACCCTTTCTTTCATTTTTTTCTACTTCTTTTACTACTTCTTCAATTTTATAACATCGTTCTTTTATTCCATCACATAACTTTATCACTCTCCTTAAATTATTTATATCTTTCGTAATAGAATTAATTTTAACTTTAATTTCATCTTTATTGGAATCATTTTTTTTATATTTGTACCATAATTTTTCACGCTCCCCTATTAAAATATTTAACTCATCATTTTTATTTTTGGCAAATAAAAAAAATTGCTTGTCAGTTTCTATGTTATTACTAACTAGCAATCTTGTCTGTTCAGATATTTCATCCATCTTTTTAACATCTTCCCTTATATATGATGGAATATATTTTATTGGCTTTTGTTTAAAAGTTTTTAAAAGGAAATAATAATAAGCATATAAATTATAGAAACCTTTTATTCTTTTAAAACTTTGTTTTTCATATTGTCTATACTTAGTTCTATTCTCAAAAGTTCTTTCTCTTATTCTGTCTATAGTATATTCGCTTCCAAAAGCTCGCTCTATTCTAATATTCTTTTTATATCCTTTTTTACGAATACTAATCTTTCCATATCTAAAGAAAACTTCATATTCCAATGCAATCATATTATTTACAAAATCATTTAATGATTTTGATTTATCAATAGCTAAATTAATATCTTCTAATGCAATAGAATGATAATTATCTTTTGTTATATAGCTCTTATTATAATTATCATAATTTATTTTACTTCTTTGGCATTTCTTCTCTTTTAAAACACTAAGATTATATTCTTCACACAAAGAATCTGACACTTGTCTTATTCTTGCATACGTGTCTCTTTTATCATAGTATCTTTTACCATTTTTAAAACTTACAGAATTTATTACAAAGTGATTATGAATATGTTTAGTATTTTGATGAGTACTAATTATTACTTCAAAATCATCACCCCATATTTCTTCAGCTAGTTTAACTCCTATTTCATGAGCTGTTTCTGGTGTTACTTCATTCTCTGCAAATGATTGAAAAGCATGGAAACCAAGTATACCTTCAGTTTTGTTAAAAGTTTTCTTAGTTATCTTCATTTCTTCATATGCACTTTCTACGGAACAATTTAGTGAAGATATAAAGCAATGTTTCTCATTTACATATTCTTCATTCTTATGTGCTGACAAGTTATGAAATTCTTTAAAGTCTTGCTTACCATATTTTTTATTTAAAGTTTTATCTTTATCTGTCGTATAGTCTATTACATGGTCTAGTCTTTTAGTTATCTTCCATATTGCTGTAGTTGCAATTAATATCAACCCTTTCTAATTTTGCTGTTTGTAGTTTTCCTTTTTAATTTTTAATTTATCAACTATCTTTATTAAGGATTCTTCTTTTAAAACCATCCTTGCTATTAAACCTTTTCCATTTATATCAAAATTTTCAAAATAATAAAATTTACAATTATCATGTTCATGAATACAAAACGCACCATGAGCGAAAGCACACCTTATGGAATATAAAAATTGTTTCATCATATCTTTTTTATAATATTTAAAAGCTACTATTTCATATTTTATTTCATTATGTGAAATAATACCATTATTACGTATTATATCTTCTATATTACTATTATTCTTATTCTCATCTATTGGATTCCAATATCCAGTTTTCAAATTTGTAGAAATACTTTGGCTAGTAAATCCTTGTAAATTTGTTTTTCTTTCAGAAGTTGCTCCTCTTACACTTATATCTTCAACCGGACACTCAATAACAAAAAACGAAAATATCGTAGCAAAATTTTCATCTGCAAAATTATAGGGACTTTTGCATGTCCATACCTCATTCATTTATTATCTCCTATTATAAATCCAACGTTATTTTTTTACTTGGATTTTCTTTTTCAACACAATAATAATTTGTATAATCATGGTAAGGCTTTGGACAAATATATTCTGAATCAATTTTATATTTTTGGGAACATTCTTCACATTCTATAATAGGTTCTTTATCTTTATGTCTATTCCAATCATCACCTATTGTCTCCTGAACAATACTTCCTTTACCACATAAACATTTTATGCTTTTTTTATTTGTAACTTCCCAACTCATATTATTTCACCTCAAATTTATTGTATATTATATCACTAACTTCTAATAATGTATATATCATTTAATTTCTTTTGGAAGAAGAAACTCTTTTTTTATATCTAACATAAAGTTATTCCATTTAATAGCTTCAGTTTTATACAATTCACAATCTATATTATTTAATGTATTTGCTCTTCTTGCTATTTGATTTATATTGTTTCCTATAGCTCTTAACTCTCTCATAACTTCATAAAATCTATTATCTGGTTTCTCTTTAGGCTCAAAACCTAAAATCAAATTCCGTATTAACTCTGCTTCACACAATCCTACCCTTGCAGCTTTATCTTTTAAGATATAATCTTCTTCCTTATTAATCCATATTTGCTTTTTTATATTTCTAGCTCTCATTATCTTTTGTTTCTTTCTTATTTGATTTAATAAATGCATTTATTTTATTTATTTGAAAACAATTCATAATACATATTACACTTAATCCTCCTATTAAGAAAAATATTTCTTCCATGATATCAATCCTTTCTAATAAAAAAAATTAGCACATTAGTGCTAACACTTAACTATGAGTTAATACTCATTTACAATAAAAAGATTGTTCTGATAAATTCCTACACTCTAGTGGTACAATCTTGATATTACTTCCCAATGACAATTATATCATACGTTTAATTATTTTAATATATATTTTAAGTTACACTGGGTAACAAGAGAATAATTACGGGAGTAATTATTCAGTGCTTGCTAATACAGCACATTATTATAATTTTTATAGTAAAATATCTGCTTCATCAAATAAAATATAATTTTTTTCTTCCAAACTGCAATGTTTTTCCTTTATTTCTTTTACATCAACATCAGAAAAAGATTCACTTTCTTTTCTTATTTCACATTCCAAAACATCTGCTGCTTTAAAAAAATCATTAATAAAACCAACTGCTGATTGTTCATCTTTAGCTGAAACTATATACTTTGTTTTAAATGTTTCTGTAATTATTATTTCATATTTTTTAGAATTATTTTCTTTATTATTTATATCTGACTTTTCCACAAGTTTGATATAATTTATATTTAAAACATTACAAATTCTTTTTAATACGCTATCATTAATTGTCTTTCTAATATTGTTTTCTATCTTACTTATTTCTGTTCTATCAATTCCAACAATATTAGCAAGTTCTCTTTGAGACATATTATTTTTCATTCTAAAATACCTAATTACTTCACCTATTTTTATATTATTTAACATTTTATCTTTCTCCTTTATCTAAATTTTTATTTATTATATAACACAAAAAATCATTGTAATCTTTACCATTTGGTGGTGGACTATCAATGACTTCAAAACGTTTTGGAATCACACAGCTTAAAGCATTACTTGCCTTTTTTCCTGTATAATCATTATCTAAATGTAAAAAAATTCTTTTTGTTTTTGGATGTATATTTAGATAATAATTTAGTGCTATTGGTATTAAAGTATCTTCAATTTGTTCTGGTGGTTGATACACTCCTGATAAAGAAATTAAATTTGTATTTAAGTTTTTATTACTCATCTTCACTAATGTTGCATATGATAAAAGATCAATAGCGCTTTCAAAAATATGGACACTTTCTGATTCTTTTATATTGGCTAACTGAAATGAAAAAGCTTTATTGCTTTTATATGCTTCATACATAAATCTCCTATTAGTTGTAGTTCTTATACTAGCATATTTAGCTATATTATTTTGATCATATCCCACAAATACTACATTGTTGTCTATATCTTGATATATTAATCCCTTATTGATACACTCATTTATGATTTCTTTATCTATCCCTCTATTAGTTAAATATTTTATTGCTGTATAATTATTTGAAGCTCTTTCTGGCAATTCAAATTCTCTATCTTCATTCTTGTCTATATACTCAACTTTTTGAATATTATCTATATCGCATTCTTTTAATATTTTTTCTACTGCTTCAGTAAAGGAGTAGTCTCTTACTTTTACAAGATAATCCAACGCACTTTTTCCTCCAATTCCTCTAGAAAACCAATACCACATTCCATTACTTATTTTTAAACTATCATGTGTTTTTGTACAATAATTGCCTCTACAAATCTTTACCAATTCTTCAGGTTCATAATTTCTTAAATATGTTAATAAATCTAAATTCCTAACACTATTAATTGCTTCTGTTGAAAAATAAGGCATTTTATTACCTACTTTCTTTATTTTTAGATTTCATTCTACGACTTTCTTCATATAGTATTAAATCTACACTCTCCATAAGCAAATCATTTATACTTATATCTAAATCTAGCCATTCTCTATATAAAAAATCTAATGGCTTTTTAATTTTAGATAATACTTGTATTTCTTCTTCACTATATTCTCTATTATCAGGAATTAATAAACTTAACATTTCTTCTTTAAATATTTTCTCATAAGCACTGTCTAAAATTTTTTCTTTACTTTGTTTCTTTAAATCCAAAATAAAATCATTATACTCTAATTCCATTTTTTTATATAATTTTTCACTAACTTTTATATTATTCATAAATATTTACTACCTCTCATTGTCTTTATTCTTCATTTTATCTATTGAAAGGAAAGTAATTTTATCTACTGCAACTTCTAGAATATACTTTTTTTCATTATCACTTGTTTCATAATTTCTAGATTGTAATTTTCCTTTAATACCTACTACATCTCCTTGATGGCAATAATCTTTTGCAGCGTTCGCTACGCCGTTCCATAAAACACAATTAATAAAATCAGTTACTCTTTCACCTTCACTATTGCGATAATCACGTGATATTGCAATGGTTATAAAAGTTCTACAAGTTCCATCATTTAGTTCCTTAACTTCTGGATCTCTTACTAATCTACCAACTAAAGTTACATTATTCATAATTCTAATATTCATCTCCTTTAATAAATTCTAATCTATTTTTTTGAAATTCTTTATAATAGTTTATATTGCTATTTATATTTATGGCATCAATTAAAAGTTTAACTATATAAATTGCATCTTGTGGATAAAGTCTTAGTTCAAGATATTCTTTATCAATTAAATAAATATATTTTAAATATTTATCTTTTAATTGTAGTGATATATTATCTTTTCTATTATCTAAAATAAATAATAAAGTATTATATTTGTTTATAGATAATCTTAAAGCTAACGGTGGCAATTTACTTTGAAATGACATTGCCTGATTCTCCATAATTACTTAAGAAAGCAATTATTTGTTTATTTTTAACTGCTTCTTTAAATTTTATAATTATAAAGGTCTCTGCCGATTGTAAATTTGGTATTTTTTCTAAATCCTCTAATTTTAATGATAAAATCTGTTTATCTGTATTAAATCCTGCTGTAAATAACTTTTCTAAAGTTTTAGTTACTTGAGTTAAATTATATTTAATTTCCATTTTATTCTCCTTTATATTAATTCACAAATATACACTATTTGTTTATTTGTATTTGATATACAAGTAATTAATGTTAATGTTGTTTCATCTGCATTTCTTATAATATGAGCAGTTCCATTTTTATTAATTTCGTAATAGTTCATTACTTTATACTCATACTCTTTACCATTAAAAGTAATATATACTTTATCATCTATTTCTAGTTTGTTTAAATATTTAAAGTATGCTGTTTTGCCTCTACCTGAGTGGCTTGCTAAAATAAAATTTCCGTTTTCTTTATCGGGATAGTCTGATTCTTTTAGTATTTGTATATTTTCATTTACATTATTATGGATACTAGTTGGTGATACTAAGCCTCTCTCTAAGTTAATTTTGGGTATCTTTAACATGGCTATATAATTATAAGTTAGTAGTTTATCTTTGCTAGTTGTTAATTCTTCATGTGTTTTTATTTCTTGAGTTTCTATTATTTTCTCCTGCTCGCTATAAAAAACTTCAATAGATTTCTGCTCCGTATATATTTTTATAAATGTAGTTATTTCTTTTAATAAAAGAGTAGAAATCCCTAATATTAGTAATAAATATCTTAATTTTATAAAATTTTTTTTACCTTTTTTTATATTTTTTATGAAGATCAACTCCTATTCCTAATATTCCTAATATACATAATGTGAATCCAATAATATCTAAAACATAATTACCTTTTGTGTATGTTTGTGGAACATCTGTGATAATTACTGGTTCATCAATCATAGTTACATTTACCTCTTCTTTATCATTCTTAATTTCAAAATAGAGTTTCTCTGAATTAATCATATAACCCATTGGCGCTTGAGTTTCAACAATATAATATTTCCCATAAGGAATATTATCTATGACGATTTCTCCATTTTCATTTGTAATAGCTGTAGCATATAATTCTCCATTATCTTTATAAATCTCAATTACAGCATTTGGTAACAGATTGCCAGTTATAGAATCTTTTTTGGAAAACTTTAAAGTAGATGTTATTGGCATATTTTTCATTTCAGCTTTGATTACTTCTCCATTTTCTTTTAATTCAAAGTAAACTTTTTCAGAAGTTAGTATATAACCTGTAGTGGGTTGCTTTTCTACAATATAGTATTTTCCAATTTTTAAATCATTAATAACAATTTGACCATT
Organism: uncultured Mycoplasma sp.; assembly: GCA_947388575.1. Next base: position 2,840 of record CANDSI010000002.1, on the reverse strand, counting down.
AATATCTGTTTTTCCAGTAAAAATTAATTCATTATTCTGTGTGTAAATTTCTATTATGGTATCTGCTATAACATTTCCTGTTATTAGATCCGTTTTAGTAAATTCTAAAGTTCCCTTTTTAAGATAATTTAATGCACTATATGATTCATAAACAATAGCTGTTTTATCATCAACTTCTTTTAAAGTAAAATAATGCTTATTTGTATCTAAAACATAGGAGTCATTTGTTGCTACTTCAATAAAATAATACTTGCCAAGTGGAAGCGATTTACTTACTGCATATCCTGCCTCATTAGAAGTAATTGTATCTACTAAGTCTCCTTTTTTAAAATATAAGTGATTCTTATCAGATGACATAATGTCTTCTTCAGCGTAAATTTCAAAAATAACACCACTTAATTCTTTAGTACCATAGATAAACTCGCCTTCACTAATAATCATATCTTCCCCAGTTTTATATATTTCAATTTTTCCTTTTATTGGCGCATTCTTATAAGTTATAGTGATAAAAGCTCCATAGGTGGTATAATCATAATTTGTATCATTTCCTATAGTAAAGTTTAAACCATCTTTGTCTATTAGATATCCAGTTGGACTTGAGACTTCAATTAGTCTATAATTGCCTGCTGCTAATTTTAAAGGAGTTACTAAAATACCATTCTCATCAGTTTTAAATTCACTAATTATTTTACCAGAAACAAACTGAGATACATATTGATTTGTATCTATATTAAATATCTTAAAAGTTGTATCTGCGATAGCAATAGTCTTTCCAGTTTCTTCATCAACTTTAATAACCTTCAAATAAGCGCTTAACGCATTATTTAGAATATTGTAATATTGCTCTTTTTCAGTGTTTTCATCAACATTAATATAAAAGTCATAAATTTTTTCATATCCATCATGGGTATTTAATTGATGAAACTTCCATTTTCCATATGGAAGGCTTACTGAAGCATAACCATTTTCATCAGTTATGATAGTATCAAATAGACTACCATCTGGATATTGTATTTCAAAACTTATTCCTTCTTCAGCATTTAGAAAAGTTGTATTACCATTAACAAATTCATATTGCTTAAGAACACTGATATAATTTTTTATAACTTTTTCTACAACATCCACTCTTATAGTTTCTTTATCAGACATGTCAAAATTATATCTTGTTCTGTCTAACTCATAGCCCAAGCTAGGTTTTATCTCTTGCAAATAATACTCTTTATTTTCAAGTATATTATCACTTTTGAAATAGCCATTTTCATCAGTGGTAACAATTGTTATCAATTTTCCTGTGGCTGCTTCATAAACACCATATTCAGCGCCTTTTAAAGTTGCTTGGCCTTGTGGAGTTATGGTTTCATCATCAGTTTTATATCCTTCTACTGAACCACTAAAACTATTTATTCTAATTCTTGCTTCTACTGGATCACTTGTACCTGGTACAATCATATTTTGTTGTGCATCTCCAACAAACAACTTATAATTTGTTGAATAAGGTGCATTCTTTTCAAAAGACACATCAATAGTACCATTTTTAATAGGTTTAATTGTTAATTTATTTCCATTTACTTCATAATCAGCGCCACTAACAGTAATTTTGTAGTCTGTTAAAACATTATTAGTATCTGTTAAAGTAAGAGTTTGTCCTTTTTGGACTTTGTAAACTCCTCCATCAAAGGATGGTCTAATATAGTGACTAGCTATAAGTCTTTCAATTTCTGCTTCTTCACTTGAAACATCTAATAGTCTTCCTTTGCCCCAATAATCAGTGCTATATTTAATCCATGATCCCTCTCCCATCAATAATTTCCAGATCATACCTTGTGTTGCTGCTCTATAGGCAGTTGTTTGATGCCCTGGATATGTGTATCCATAATAAGCAGTTAGAATCAGCTTTTCTTTTATCTCATTTGGAAGTTTTGTAGCTTCCCAATCTGCTTCATATATTGGGCTACCTGGTTTCATTAATAGTTCTATACAATATGAAACTTGTCCTTCTACATAATAAAACTTAAATTTATCAGATAAATGAGATTTATATTCCCCCTCATAACTTTGCCTTTCATACATATAACCACTTTCAACTTCAGTTATATTTGCTGCCTTTACTTTTTCTAATTTCATTGTAAAGCATAAAAAAATTCCTAGTATTAAAACTAGAAATCTATCTATATTTTTCATTATCTTTCCCCTTTCAATTATATTTCTTTAGATATAAAAAGCAACTCATTTTTGAGTTACTTAAAACTTGCTTTTTAGTTTTGAATCATTACCTTCTCCACTATCACAGAAAAAGTGTAAATAATACCAGTATTTTCCATTCTCATCTATGACAGATGGATAAACTCTGAAATATCTTATATCAGGTTTAATAGGATTTTCTGGATGTGTTTCATTGTAATCCAAAACATAATCAAGCTCTTTTGATTTTATTTCTTGTCCACGTGCAAAAGCTTCACTCTCTGAAGAAAATTCTTTTTTGCCTCCAGTTATGGATTCATAAAACTTTGTTGATACAACACTCTTTTCTTGCGAATTATTAGAAACATTTGAATTTGTAGAATCGTTTTTTAAATTTTCATCCTTTTGTGTTACTTCATTTTTTGTAACTTCTGTACTTTGATTATTTGGCTTAGAAACCTTTTTATCATCATTTGGTGTAGTTGTCTCTTTTACATTCACATTACCCTTATTGTTCTTTTTTACATTTGTGTTTGATTCTGCACTCTTTTCTGTTTTTCCATCAGAATTACTTTGATTAATCTTTGTTGGATCATTTTGATGCTCAGGTTCTAATATTACACTAGATTCATTTTGAGTTGTAATGTCTTTTGATTTTT
>CANDSI010000001.1 GCA_947388575.1 uncultured Mycoplasma sp. | reverse complement strand
CATGATATTCAAGTTCATATTCAGTATATAAATAATCATTCATATCTAAATATTGTGTAGATATTACTGAATCTGAAAAATAATCTTCAAAAATCAATCCATAATAATGTAATCCCATCATTCCATTAGAGTCTATTTCAACCTTTTCTTCTGTAAAAATTTTATCTAAATATTCTAATAACTTTTTAAATTCTATCTCGTTAATTTCAAACACCTCATTTCTCCAACAAATTACAAACTAAATATTTGTTTTATTATACCATAATTTCAAGTGTCTTTTCATTAACTTAATGATTAAAAATTAGAATATTTCAAAAAACTATATCTCTATATCATTATCTTGTTCTAATGAATCTTTATAACCTTTAGGGTCATATTCTTTTACTTTATCTAAATTAACATAAACAACTTCATATTCACCTAGATTATGAACAACAAATGATAAGGGCTCACTGATAATACCTTTATTTTTAACAAATGCTTTTAATTCATTTGACATATCGTTAGTTAAGTATGCAATATTATCACTTAATTTTCTTTCCGAAAGATTAATAGTTATATCACTATAGCTTTCGCCTTTATCAGTATTTAATCCCAAATATAAAGTATTATTATTTCTATATCTACCAACAGTTAAATATAACTTTTCTCCATTAAAAACACCAAGTTCTTTTTTGAGATTATTATTCTTTAAATAATCAGGATAATCTTCATACTCAATATCTCCATTTAGCCATTTATTAGCATAATCATAATCTTTCATACAGAATTCTTCTGCCCAATATTTATCTGGCTCTTTTGCATTAGCATCTATGCAAGTTATCATATTTTTTCCTATAATATAAAATGTTTTTTCATTCTTTTTAGAAATATAATTTTCGTATAGTTCATCTATTGAATTATAATTTTTTAAATCAAAATCATATATTCTTTTGTGTTTTACTCCCAATATTCTATCTGCTCTAAAACGGTATAAATCATCTTTAGTAACATTATAATTTTTTTGTAATAACATTATTTCTTTATCATCAAGATCATCTGGATTAATATTTCCTCTAGTAACATAATCTGAACAATCAGTAAAACACCTTTTATTAGTATTTAGATTTTCTTTAACAGAGAAATATATCTCTGTATATCTATCTCGCTCTGAACCTTCACTAGCCATTATACAATCTTCAAAAAAATCCATTACTTCTTTTTTAGATTTATATACATCTAAACTTCCACCACAATTAACATATATATTATTCAATGTCAAAACCTTCATCCTTATATTTACTTGTTATTACAGTATCACTTATTACATCATTATGTTTTCTTAAATAGTGGTGTCCATCATAATCTTCATTTTCATATTCCCATAAAAACTCTTCATCTGAACATAATTTACTGAATTCTTCTACAATTCCGTATGGAACACACCATGCTGTATCAAACTCTATTTTGTATTCATCAGTTTCAGGGAAATAGTCAACAGAAACCTCATCGCCTACATTCCATTTTGTTCCCCATACTTCACTACACCAATCATACCATTGAGAATATCCATAATTTATAACATTATCAATATAATGTTTCCCAAGTTCTGATAAACTTCCATATATTTTATCAGATTCATTTATTTTTCCACTGAAATTTTCTTCTTTCTGTTTTAATTTGTTTGGTTCTCTTATATAATCATCTATATATGTTTTATATCTTTTCCAATAATTAGAATCAAAAAAGACCTTACTATTTTCAAGTTGGTCCTCAATGTTTCTTCTTCCTTGTTTATCCTGTGATATATAATAACTAGCAACTGCATCATGTTCTGTTGATCCAGCTGGAACATTCATTGAATCTGGCATAGGAATAAGTTTATTAAAATCAAAACTGTATCCATCATCTGTTTTAGTTAATATTTTATCACCAATAGATTTTTTACAAGTTATTTTATTCATAGTCCAATTAGGCATAACACCATCTCCTCTCATCAATAATTTTTAGAATATGAATTGTCTGGCTGAAATAATTTGCTAAACTCTTTTTGGGCTTCTTCCATCTCATTATTTATATTTCTAATAGCATTTCTTATTTGATAACGATTCTTATATTTTTGATTTTTAACAGTATTAGTTAAATAACTTTCTAATATAGTTGCTCTTGTTTGCTGCTTATTCTTTTTATATTCCTTTAAAAATATTTCTCTTAAAATATCATCCTCATTTAAAGTATGATAAAGTTTAGAATTTTTTTTAAAGAAATAATCAGCATGATTAACTATAGCATTTAAAATGTAATTATCAGCATATTTTTCTTTGGCATCAACAATAGTTTTGTCTATATTAATTTTTGTTACATTATTATCAATATTAATATTGTATAAATAATTGTTAATATTATTAAGACTATTCTTAAATGAAACATAATCATCATAAAATTCGCCTTTACTGGTAAATAAATATTGTTTTATATCTTTAATTAAAGATTTTATTTCTTCATTTTTTAAAGAATTATATTTTATTCTTTTAAATTTATTTTTTCTTTCTTGATATAAAAGCTTGCCTACCCTTAATATTTTTTCTTCAAGTAATAAATCTTTTTTATCATATAAAATAAAATTTTTTTCTTTTGGATTAAAATGTTTTTTTAACTTTTCTATTTCATCATTTGTAATTGTTATCATAGGAGAAAGAAATTGATTCCTTTCCACTGCTATAACCACCTCATTTTTTAAAAAATCTATTTCTTCTTGAGTTAGTTCGCCCTTTCTCCTATAATCAACTTTCTTATTATAATAAATATAATTAGGTTGTTTTTCAATGAAACTAAAGTGAATATGTAGATTATCAGTATCAGTGTGAAGTGATAAATTATAAGCCATTTTATTCACATCTTTAAAACCCATTTTTTTAAAGAAACGAGGAAGTACATTTTTTATTACTTCCTGTTCTAAATCTTGCAATGTAATATTTTGAGTCAAATAGTCATTATTAAAACTAATAACCCCTTGCCATAGATTAGATTTTTCAGCATATCTAATAAATCTTTTCTTTCTTCTTTCTATTTCCTCTGGAGATGCATAAGTACCATTTTCAATTACAAGATTCATAGTTTCCTTTTTAGTTAAATTACCAACATAATATTCAAATAAATTCATTACTCTTTTTTCTTCATTAGAAAAATAATCAAATTTACGAGCAATTTTCTTTTTTAATCCTTCAATTTGCTTTTTGGTATAATGAGCTTCTTTTCTATTGAATGCATGAGTAAATCTACAATTAAATATTACTTTTGGACTACTCATCTAGCCTATTTATTTTAACCTTTCTTAAAAACTCACTTAAAGCAGGACTCTTTTTAGGATCCGTTATATTATTAGGATTAATATTAAAATCCGAATACATTTGTTTAACCAATGAATACAATAGATTTATTTTCTTAATAGCATATAGAATATCATTTTGCATTTTATCAAGTTGATCTTGTTTGACTCTATTAGATAATGCTTCCTCCACTAAAATACTAATTTCTTCAGAATAAGAAAATTTAGATTCTTTTGATAGTAATAAAATTTTATTATGAAGTTCTTCATCTATAGTAATATGTCTATCAAATTTCAATGTTCCCATATTCCCCTTCTATTTTAGTTTCTTCAAAATTAATAATTTCTGTTTCAAACATATATCCATCACATTTATCACAATGAAGCATTTCTTCTTCAGGCTCTCCCTCATAATTATTTTCATACATTTCTTCTAAACTTTCTTTTGTTTCAGGATAAGTGGTTTTTAATATGTCATGTCTAATATAATTATTATCGCAATGTTCACATTCTACTTTTACATCTATATCATACTGATAATTATATTCTTCCTTAAACATTAATTCTCCTTACTTAATTCTTTAAGATCTTCTAACACAACTTTTAAAAGTTTAAGTTTAAATGTATCAGTTTTAACTTCTGCTATTTGTTTTTCTAAAGAATGATAAGGCTCATATTCTGGTAAAAAATAATTTAATCCAAACTTATTATAATTATTTACCCATTCTCCTATTCTTCTATATGGTAAATAATCATGCAATATTTTTGTATCAAATCCAGCTCTTTCAAAAATTTGTTTACCAGTTAGTTCTGGAAATTTTAATCTCATCATAACACACCATAGTTTAAATACCGTATCATATTCTATTCTTCTTTTATATAATACATCTACTACAAACATATTACATTTTAATTTTTCTATTTCAGCATCAGTATAATATCTTAATTTCATAATTCATACTCCATATTATAATTTTTTATTTTTTCAAGAGCTAAATTTCTTGTACCATCATCATTCATAACTTCTTGTGCTATTTCTTTAACCTCATGAATCTGAACTTTTTCTTCCATATTTTTTTCTTTTAAAAGCTTCATTACAAAATGATCAACTACATCTAATAAATTATCCCAATAAAAAATCATATTGAATTCTTTTTCTTTTTTATCATATATTAAATCACAAACATTCTCATTTGCATGGATATCAGAAATTATATCTTCTAAATTATTTTGAATATATTCTTGAGATTCTTCATCAAAATCATCTAAGTAACTATCTAATGATACAATATAATTATCTGATAATGTATTATTCATTCCGTAGTTAATGATATCATTTGCAATCAACTTATTTATTGACATTTTCACTATTCATTCCTCCTTTTAAATATGTAATCATACCTATTGAAATAAGTTTGATTATCATTTTATTTATACTTATATTTTCTTGTTTAGCAAACAATTTAATTCTTTCATAAATTTCATTTCTTATTCTTAATAAATAATGTGACATAATCCTCCTTCTATGGATTGAAACTATATAAAAAATAAGCACTGTTTCTAAGCAGGATAAAGGAAACGATATCACACTTGGCATTTTTCTAAATAAAAACAGCAAACTTAGTGATATCATTTCACATTTTGCACTTGCAAAATAATCCATTATGGTATTTGTTTCAATCCATTAGTGCTTATTATTACCTTTATCTATAAGGTGTTATTAATCCATTATCTAATCCATAATTTGGATTTGTTGGAATAATATATGGATTATTAGATTCTTCATTGGTAAAGTCTATTAAACTTAATCCATCTACTGTAGAACCATCTTTGGTTACTTGAAAATGTAGATGATTACCAGTAGAATATCCAGTAGTTCCAACACCAGCTATTTGTTGCTTTTGAGTTACCGTATCTCCCTCTTTAACAGTAGCTGAATTGGGATATAAATGAGCATATACAACCTTATAATTGATATCATCTATATCACAAGAAATTGTTATTTGGTTTCCTCCTCCACCATTTTTATCAATAATATTTTCAGAGTATCTAAATGATACACTCTCTACTGTACCATCACATACTGAATATACTGGAGTCTGCTCATTAGAAGCAAAATCCCATGCTGCATGAACATCTGCATTACCATATACAATTCTTTCTTCCATAAAGAAACTTGTAACAGACATATTATTAAAATCTAACGGTGGAGAAAATGGTTTATTTTGAATTTCATTAATTTGCCCAGAATTTAGCATATCACTACTACAAACTGAATAAATCTTATATCTATTCAATTCACATACTTCTGAAATAGGTTTTTCTTGTTTCAACTCTGAATCCAAATTATCGGCATATATTTGATCAAAGGTTAACTGATCATTTTCTAAATAAAAATACAATATTCTACTTAACGATACATATCCATTTCCTGCTTTAATATTTTTTCTTACTACTTCTTTATACATATCTGCATAATCACTATTGTTCTCTACATATCCATTTGTTATATTAGCTCCGAAAAAATCTAGAATCATTAAAACTGGAATAATGACTATCATAGCCATTATAATTAGTCCTGTAGAAGAAGAAAGAATAATTTTAAGAATTTTATTTTTCTTTTTGTTGCTCAATAAAAACTCCTAAAATTCTATTATTGGAATAGAATCAAAGTTAGGATATTGTTCCCTTCCGTACTCTTCTAACATTTCTATATTTTTATTAGCCATATTCTTAAATTTTAATGCTAAATCTTCAGAAAGATCATTAAGACAAATATCACCATCTATGTCATATATAATTCCTTTTAAAGCATCTATTTGTTTTTTTATACCTTGTGGGGTTTCTAATATTCCTTGAAAATCATGATAGGCATCATCTTCAGATTCATAACAATCATTATATGTTTCTAAATCAAAAACTTTTTCAAATTCCATTTGCTGGCGAATTAAATTGTCTAATTTAGGTTCTACGGACTCAATCAATCCCATATCATTTAATTTATCTTCTAATGAAGTAAAGTTCATATTTTCAGCATTGTCAAAAGGTATTTCAGACCATAACCATTTACTATTCTCTTCATCATATAAATAAGCATATTCTTGCCAAGAATTACTAAAAGATTTAATATAATCTTTCAATGAATTATGAAACTTTTTATTAGTCCTTTTTTCATTTCTATCCCTGCCATAAGCGACTGTTACTCCTTCTTGCCTTTTATCATAATCAAAGCTGTGTGGAATATCTGGATCAGGATTAACTCTCCTATCTAAAAAAGATAAATCACCTAAATTAATAAGGGAATTTATCTTTTTAGGATTTCTATAAAACTTGTTTAACATTACTCCATTATATTCCAGATATCCATCACTATGGCAATATACACTTTCAATAGTGCCATCTTTCCTTTTAATAGCAATACTACTTCTGGTACTCATTATTCAGTTTCTCCCATCATTTCCCGTTCTGTTTCTGTAGCCCTTATCCAAATTCTTAATCTAGTTTTATTATCTACATTAAGTAAAAACTCTCCTCTTCTAGCCCCTAACAAGAATGCTTTTTGAGTATCTGTTAACGGATTGTTTTTAAATAACTCCAAATATGCTTTTAAATCATCTTCTTTTAACATACCTATCATAGTATATTGACAATTATTAAAGATTGCAGAAGCATGGCGAAGAACGGTAGCATTACCTAAAAAATCAGATATACATTGGCTAGAAAGAATTAGATTAGTATTATACTTCCTACATCTTCTAGCTAATTGACCGAAATTCTTAATAACTTCATTATTATTTTCATCTATATATAAATGGAATTCATCAACTACAATACTAATATGCTGCTTATCATTAGAACTTCTTTTTTCATTTATAATTTTATTTGCAACAATACTATTATTTAAATAAGTAAGAAGATTCAATGTTTGTGTATTGATTAATCTTTGATTGCCACTATATAATAACTCTTGAAGATTAAATGCAATTAAATCATTATTTAAGTCAATATTGGTATGACCATTAAATAAAAATGAATCTGTACCGGTTAAAAATCTTGATAATAGAACATCTAATTGATCTATTAACTTTTCTTTTTCTATACTATCTAATTTTTTCTTATATTCTGGAAGAAAATTATATAAATCAGAAAATATTGGATAATCTTCCGGTTTTAATTGTTGTAAAGTATTTATTGAAGTATTTTTATATATACCTTTTTTATTATATAAATCTTCCAATATTGCAAGAAGCATTACAAGTTCTTTTTCTTGAATATTATCAAAAGCACTTTTAAAAAATGCTTCCAAAAATCCTAAGTGCTTTGCAAGTGGACAATCAGTTTCCTTAGTTTCCTGTTCTTCATCACTAGGAATATATCTTATTTGAAGTGGATTTATCATTCCGCCTTTTTTAGAATATAAATCAATGTATTCACCATTATTAGCCTTAACTAATTTTTCGTATTCATTTTCTGCATCAAATATAAATACTTTTGTTCCTCTTGCATATTCATTAGCAATCATTTTCTTCATAGTAAAACTCTTTCCACCACCGGTTGAAGATATAATGGCTATATTATGGGAAGTTCTTTTATTATTTAATACAAATGGATCAAAGAAAATTGGTAAACTTGTATGAATATCTACTCCTAGCATATATCCTGTAGAATCGTTAAAATATGTTTTAGTAAATGGGAAACCAGCACTTAAAGTAAGTGTTGGTAAATACACAGAATAATCCTTTAAAGATAAGTTAGTTATATCAAAACATTGAAAAGTTTCCATTTGTCTTAATCTAGGAATATCTAGTTTAATTTGATACCTCTCAACCGTTCTTTTTAAATCTCTGATTATTTCATCTCGCTCTTTTTTATTACCTGTAACCATTAAAATAAGTGATACCTCTTTTATCTTTTCATCACCATTTTTAATATCATTCATAAGGATTTGGAAATTTTCTTTTTGTGTATCCAATTCAGTGGCATCACTTAATTTCTTAGTAGTATTTCTATCAGATAACAGGAATTGATATTGTGAGTTTACCCATCTTATTAACTCATCTTGATCTATTGCATCTTTAATATTAATACAACTCCTAACATTTGGATAATTAAATACTTCTTCAAAAAACAACTCATCTACAAATGGTGGGATATTCTTAATTGTTACCATTTGAACTTCATTGTCATCGATTTTTAACATATTGGTTTTTTCTGAAATATTTAGAGGAACTATTAGTTCCATTAAGTCCGCCCACATTAATAAATCTAACGGATTTCTTGACATATATAAATTAGATAAAAATTTATATATTTCCAAACGATTATTAATTACTTCTGCATTAATTTTTGGTTGCAGATTAGCGAGAGTATCTTCTATTTCATCTAATTGTCTTTCTAATATGTTTAAATCTTTTGCTATAACAACTAAATAATAAATACTGGACACTGTAAAATGATTCTCTTCTAATTCTTCTATCAAATTTTTTCTTTCATTTAATAGAAATACTTTCTTAGTATTATCTTTCAGTTTTTCTATAAGATTTGTTAAATTTAATTTATTATTATTCAAATTTATTGGTTCATCAAGTTTATAGCATTTAAGATTTAAATCTTTAATTTGATATAAACTTTTTAATAAACTGAAAAAATTTGTTTTTTCTTGATTACTAGATAAGGATAAGTCTACTGCTTTTATTTCGATTAAAGAAGCATATCCTCCATTCTTTAACTCTAATAACCCATCTTCACCAATACATTTAATATTAGTAAATGTTTTGGCATTTTTAATTCTTCGATTCATTTGATGAGAAGTTAAATAATTAGCCTTTGTTTTATTAACTTTTTTCTTTGATTTTAATAATGCTTTTTCATCTATTTTATTTTGATCTCTTTTAGGGAATAACCCGATACTATCACTTTCCTTTCATTTTTATAGTTCTAAATCTTTATTTTTTTCAATTAATGGAGCATTTTGAATTTTTGAAACTATATCTTTAATGTCTGTTTTATTAGATACATAAGTTGATATCTCACAAACTTCATCTCCATCATAGATTGGTTCAAAATAGGAATGTTTGTTACAAAATTTTAAATAATCAATTTTAGAATCACTGATATATATTGAATTAACATGATCTTGTGAAATATCCAAAGTTAACACTCTGTCATCCTTTTCAAAGCAATAATCTTCTTTGTTATATTTCCACCCATTTTTTTGTAGTTCTTTACCTATTTTTTCTACAATCAAATTTGTTTGTTCAAATACATCAAAGCTTTCTCTATCATCACCTAAACTATATCCCATAAATTACACCTCCATTATCTAAAATATAAATATTGTTTATTTTTAAATATAAACTTAAAGAATAATCCCATAACTTTATACATTCTATTTTTCTTTGATAAATTTATTGGAATCATTAAAAAAACACAAACTGTTAAAAAAATTATAGAAAACAATTTATGTGTGGAAAATGCAAATAACATTAGAAAAGCCATAGCCATAGGAATACCTATATATAAATCTGTCATTTCTACATATTTGCCTAATGTTTTTTTAATACTATTTATTGTAATATACATTTAATCACCTTCCCCTATACCTATTTCTATACATGGCTCGCTGAGGCATTAAACTATTAACAGAACCTTTAATATTACTCATTCCACCTTTTCTTAAATTCTTACCAACCGTCGATGGTGTAGCTTGTCCTATCTTGCTTCCTGTCTTGGTAATAAAATTACCAATTTTACCCAAAGCACTATTTGGATTTTGTGCTTTACTAGATATTTTAGATCCAAAGTTGGAAACTGCATTACCTACTTTATTAACAGCTTTATTTCCTCCTGCTCTTCCAACAACACCTGAAGCTACTCCTAATCCAATCATTCCTGCTCCTAATCCAGCTCCACCGGTCACACTCGCTGCTGTATTCATTGTTTGACCAAATCCCATTAAACTCATTAATTGTTCTCTTCCTGAGTTTGCTGAAACATTACCGCCTATAAATCTATTAACAACTTGAGAGCCTGTTAACAAGAATGTTCCACAACCTATATACATAAGAGATTTAATAACTATATCTTGAAATCCATTAGTGAAGAATGTAGTTGAATTAACTGCATTAGCAACAATTGCTGTTAAATTTATAATCAGCATAACTACTGCTCCCTGAAGCATCAAAGATACCAACTGTTCTACTACTGCACTTCTTCTTTGTTTATTTCCTATTGAAGTAGCAAAGACTACTGGACTAATAGAAAACAAGAATAAGAATTCTATTTGCCTACGGGCTAACATCATTCCACTAAAGAAAAGTGCATATAAGAAAAAACCTCCAACTAATATTGCCATAATCCAATTAATCTTATATTTATAATCTTTTTTATCTGGTAAAATCCACCTTGCATTCGTGACAAACTTATCATTATACTTTTCTGCATTTGTAAACGAATCGTTTTTAATTGCCGATGCATAATCTTCAGCTTTGAATTCATCACTTACTTTGTACTGATCTGTATAGTCAACATACATAGTTAACATACTGTTTGAAATAGTCATATTATTGCTTGAAAATATATTTGCTGTAAAACTACTCATTTTAATTGAAAAAGTTGATACTTCAGCAAATAAAAATACTGATAATAATACAAGTAAAGTAGATTTAACTATTTCAGTAACTATCTGTTGAACTGATAACCCCTCATCTGGTTCAATAATCTTCATTATAAACTTGAATAATGCAAAAAGCCCTAAGAGTGTTAGAGCTATTGCAATTATTCCCTTATGAAAATTAGAAAACATTGAGTTATCTGCTACACTATCAATAATGTTATAAGCATTTAATTCTTTAAGTATGTCAAATAAAGTATCTATAAGATTATAAATAAAACTTATAATTCCCCAACCTAATACTCTTATAAAATCTAATGCTTTTGTTAACATTAAGCACCTCTAAAACAAGTCTATAATTAAGTTAACAATTGAAATTGCTAAAATAATTCCAACAATACCAAACATAGTCTGAATGATTCGTTGTTTTACTCTTTGTTTTTGATCTACATCAACAACAGCATATAAAATAAATCCAACAATAAGGGAAACTCCTGCTGCTGCAATTCCAACTCTCAATGCCCAGTTGGAAAATGTTTGAATAGCTTTAATGATAGAATCTACATTATAGCTACCACCTTCTAACTTTTCTATTGCTAATAAACTTACAGAACCTCTAAAATTATTTAGAGTGTTACTAATAAGTTTAAACAATAATCTCACCTCTAATGTTTTTTAAATTCATATAATCCCTCCAATCATTAAAGAGCAAGATTGAACTTGCTCCTATTCCATATCCATATCATCAGAATTATCTTTTAAATTAGTTTTATCTGATGGTATTTCTTTTGCTGTAGATAAGAATCTTACTTCATTTGCTACTACTTTTGTTACTTTTCTCTTACTACCATCTTCTACTTCATAAGTATTAGTTTGGATTTTACCAGTAACACCTATAAGGTCACCTTTCTTACAATACTCTGCTGTTGTTTCAGCTTGATGACCCCATAATTCACAATCAATAAAGTCTGTTTCATATTCTCCATTACTATTTTTATAACTTCTTTGAACTGCTACAGTAACATTTGTTACTTTCTTGCCACTTTCTAATTCTTTTACTTCTGGTTCTTGAACCAATCTTCCTGCTAATGATGTATTATTCATTAATTTATCACCTTATCCTTTCTTTTATAAATTAATATCTTGATTTTTAGACATCAATATTTCTATTACTTTTGTTTCTGTTTTTTCAATAGATTCTTTTCCAAAATACTCTTTATATTTGCTTATTTGTTCATCTGTTAACGATCTATCTTCACCATCATCTGAAGTTTCTCCAACAATTAAAAAAGGTCCAAAGACAATATCATAACCTGTATCTCTATTAGGACCCATTCCATTAATTTTTCCTTCTTCGTTACAAATGATAACAACATTATCATCATTTGGTAGATAAGTATATTCAATTAGACCTTCTACCTTTTCTTGTTTGGCTTTTAAAGTATTTGGAATTATAATTTCTTCTGGCAAAGAATTTTCTTTAACATATAAACATCTAAGACTTCTCTGCATTTAAATCACCCCTTTCAAAAAATTTATAATTCAACATTTTTTTCTACTTCCTTTTTAAATACATTAAAGTATTCATCAAACAAATAATTATTCTCTCTTGTACTAAAGAATCTCAAATTATTTTCTTCACAAATATCACTTATACTAAACATATCAAAAGTATCTCTACTTAATCTTGTATTATTTAATATGATAATATCTTTATCAGTATTTTCCAAAAGTAGGTTTCTTAAATTAGGCTTATCATCTAAACGATTCTTTCCCGAATCTTTATAAACTTTAATTGGATTTAATAACCATCCTTTACAGTATGATCTTAAATATAACTCTTGCCGTTCTAACTCTGCACCATCTTTACTATAAACATATAAAATACAATCAGGATTTAATGTTTGCTGAATATTACTTAGCCTACAATAACAATATGCTTTCATGTTTCTAGCTCCTTATCAGCAACCACATTTTTTTGAAGATTATCAATCATTTCTGAATCATCAAAATCTCTTATTACATAAGGAAATTCTAATCCCTGTTCTTCTTCCTTTTCAGAGTCGTGATATTGTTCTTTATAATCATCATAATCTTCACCTAATCTAGAAAATCTAAATGACATATCTTTATCTCTTAAATGATTTAAGCCATTCATAATAGCATCCACAGATTTATAACTTCCTTCGTACCATTTAACCCAATCCCAACCAAAATAAACAGAATGATTATCTTCTTCTTTTAAAGTCAATTCATCCATCAAATTGTATTCTTCAAAACTATTTATTCCTTTATGGTCTTGTAAATATTTATCGTTAAATGATTTTAATTCCTCAAAGCCTTTTTTTGTTGTTATGAGCCTGACTTGTGATCTATATCCCATAGTCATCCTCCCAACTGTCATCGTTAAGCCAGTCATAATCAAATATTTCAATTTTTTCTTTTGGTTTCATTTCTCTTATAGAATCAATTGTAAGATAAGTTTTTTTAACATTATCTTTAGTAAGATAATTTCTTAATCTACCGATTAAGTGAATCCAATTACCTTTTCTTATCATAGAATCATATTTTAATATTTGATCTTCAAACATTCTAACAGTAAAAAAAGAAGTGTTTTCAACTTCTTCACCATTTTTATCTTTGTATTTAGAATTTTGGCAAATATCAAAATACTTATATTTTTTTCCACTAGGTAAAGTTTTTATATCAGATATACTTGCAACATTACCTATTAGTGAAACTCCATTAAAATCTAAACTATTCATTTACCCTCCTTTATATCATCATGATGGATGATAATAAAAATATAATATTTATTCATCATGATGGATGTTATAAGTTTATAATATATATTTATATTATTATGTGTGACACTCTTGTCATGGGTGGAGTGACACTTTTGTCATATCAGTATATATTTTTCGTGTTGGATAATCTTCAACAGAAATATATTCATTTTCTTTTAAACAGTTTAAAGCTCTAATTATCTTTCTAGTGCTACAATGATTAGCATTCGCTAAAAAGCCATTAGATACTTCACATACACCATTTTTATAACTAAGTACACATAATTCCCCATAAAGTAGTTTAGCAAATGATGATATATTTTGATCAAATAATAAACTACTAGGAATATTTATGTACTTAATATTCACTAATACTCCACCTTATCAATTAAATAACCAATGAATACTAACTGTTTATCTTTACTATTTTTTTTACAGGTTATTAGGGTAATTGTATTTTTACTTTTATCTCTAACTATACTAACATTTCCTGTTTTATCAACTTCATAAAAATTACTATATTGATAAACATATTTATATCCTTGATAATAAATATTGATTAGATCTCCTTCTTTCATTTTATATAAATTTTTAAAAAAAGATACATAACTTGTACCATTGTGTCCTGCCAATATTAAATTACTATTTTCAACATTAGGCATATTCGAAGTTTCAATTATTTGAATATTATAATTTACATTATTATATTTACTATCCTGACTAACCAATCCTCTTTTTAAATTAATACTTTCAATTTCTAATACAGCAATATAGTTATAATTTACTTGCTTTGTATCTTCCTTTTTTTCTTGTACCTCATTATCCTCAGAGATAGGTACTTCTTCTTTTACTTCCTCTTCAAAAAAATCCTCTATTTTTTCCAAATTTTGATTTTTAAAATTATATTGGTTAACATAATGATGACCTATAATTAATAGTCCTGAAAAGATTAAAAGCAAAGAGCCAATTAATGCTAATTGACTCCTACTTATTCTTTTTTTTCTTGGCAACATAAATTGCTACTCCTAATCCAGATAGTATTAATATACCACCTGCTATTTCTACAACATAATTATTATTTAATCCTGTACTTGGTACTGGAACAGGTGCTAATTCATTAACCATAGTAGATTTAACAATTTCTCCATCTTCTAAAATTTCAAAATATAATCTTTCGGTATTTAAAATATATTTATCAGATGCAGTTTCTTTTTCCACAATAAAATATTTTCCATATCTTAATTCATCAATGATAATCATTCCATTTTCATCTGTTCTTCCAGAAAAAATAGGATTCTCTTCATCATCTACTGAATAAATTTCAATTAATGTATTTGGAATTGGTTCATTTGTAGAAAAATTTACTTTTGTGAATTCTAAACTACCTGTAATAGGTTTATTCTTCATCTCTGCTTTTACAATCTCTCCATCTTCAGTAATTTCAAAATAAACTTTTTCATCTGTAATGACATAACCAGTAGCTGGATTTTTTTCAATTATATAATATTTTTGTCCAACAGTTAAATCTTTAATAGTAATTTTACCATTCTCATCAGTAGTTCCTTCAAAAATCTTTTGATCTTTTTCTGTATATACTGAGATAATTGTATTAGGAATCGGCTCTCCAGTCACTAAATCAGTTTTAGTAAATTCTAAAGTTCCTTTTTTCAAGATATTAGTCATTTCATGCGAACTATAAACCACTTCAGTTGTGTTATCTTTTTCTTTTAATTCAATATGATATTCAGTTTTATCTAATACATAATAGTCATTTGTTTTTGCTTCTACAATTTTGTATTTGCCAAGTGGTAATAATTCACTTACAGCATATCCTTCCTTATTAGTAGTCATTGTTCCTACCAAAGTTCCCTTTTCAAAATACAAATGATTACCATCGGATGACTTTATATCTTCCTCTGCATAAATATTATAAACAATACCTTCTAAATTTACTCTATTATTATAATTAAATGTTTCATCTTCTACTGCAAAAAGTTCTCCTTTTTTATAAATTTCAATTTGTCCTTTTATTGGAGTATTTTTTACATACATTGTAATAATAGGTCCATAAGTTGTATATGCAAAATGAGTATCATTTCCAATAGTAAAATCAATCCCATTTTTGTCTATAACATAACCAGAAGGGCTTGAAACTTCGATTAACTTATAATTTCCACTTTCAAGTTTTAAATAAGTCATGAATTTGCCTGTTTCATCAGTTTTAAATTCATCATAAATTTTACCACCTACAAACTGGCTTACAAATTGTTTTTTATCTTTATTAAATATTTTAAATGTTGTATCTGTTATAGCAATAGTTTTACCAGTTTCACTATCAACTTTAACAACCTGTAAATAAGCATTTAAACTATTATTAAGAATATTATAATATTGTTCTTTTTCACTATTATAATCAACAGTTATATAAAAATCATAGATTTTTTCATATCCTGTAGTTGTATTAACTTGATGAAACTTCCAAACACCATAAGGTAAATTGATTGTTGCATATCCATTTTTATCGGTTTTAATTTCACCAAATTTTGTTCCATTTGGATATAAAATTTCAAAAGTAATATTTTGTTCAGCATTTAAGAAAGTAGTATTACCATCTACGAACTCATATTGCTTTAATATGCTTACATAATTTTTTACTACTGTTTCAAATACATCTATTGTTTCACTTTCCTTACCTCTCATATCAAAATTATATCTAGTTGAATCAAGTAAATAACCCTCACTTGGGCTTATTTCTTGAAGATAATAAGAATTCCATCCTAATACAGGATTACTTTTCGCATATCCTTCTTGATCGGTTTCAATAATATCTACAAGTTTACCTGTTTCTTGTTCATATATACCATATCTAGCACCTTTTAAGGTTGCTTGTCCCTGACTATTAGAACTGTTTGTTTCTTTATCCTTTTTAAAAATTTCAACTGGACTAGAGTAACTATTTATTCTTACTTTTGCAATAACAGGATCTACCATTCCAGGTACTAACATATTTTGAATACCATCACCAACAAATAATTTATATGGCTCAGTATATGGCATTTTTTTATTAAACGAAACATCAATATTACCACTTTGTGTTGGAGTTATTGTCAATGTATTTCCATCGACATTATAATTGGCTCCCGTTACACTAATTTCAAATTCTGATAAAACATTATTTGTATCAACTAAAGTTAATGTTTCACCAACTTGCACTTTGTAAACTCCAGCATTAAATGATGGTCTATCAAAATGATGTTCAATTAATCTATTAATTTCTGCTTTTTCATTTGAAACATCAAATAAACTACCTTCTCCCCAACGAGCTGTAGTAAATTGTGTATTTGCTCCATGACCAATTATTATATCCCATAATAAACCTTGTGTAGCAGCACGATACTTTTCAGTTTGATGACCTGGATATGTGTACCCGTAATATCCAATTAATAAAAGTCTTTCCTTAATAGAGTCACTTAATCCTGTAGCTTCATAAGAACCTTGACTATAATTGACTCCTTCAGGAACATTAGGCTCTATACAATAAGCTATATCACCACTCATTGTATAGTGCTTCCAATACCAAGAATGATGATCGCTACCATCGGCTCTTGACCTATCATAATAATATTGTGTGTTTTCTTGATGTAATGTTGCTGCTAAAACATTAGTTGCTTTAAATGTAAAACCAACAGTTAATGCAATAGCAACTAGCATACATTTTTTAACTTTACTCAAATTTATCTTCCTCCTTTGCATTAAAAAAGACTCATAAAGAGTCCTAAAATTTTATTTATAAAGTTCCTTTAATTCAGCATCCATATTGTTACCATCCTCCGTAATAAAATGTAAAAACCAGTATTCATTACCATCTTTAATTACTGTCAAGCACATTGAGCTTTTAATTACAGGTTGTTTAATTTGCTCTGGATGAGCTTCATTCCAATCCATAATTGCATCTAATTCTTTGTCTTTGATTTTAAATCCAAGAGAGTTACAACTGCTTTCTGTACTATGTTCAGCAATCCTATGTGTAATAGAATACATTAAATCATTACTATTTTCTGTATAATTAACTTCTACATCATTACCAGAAGTAGGTATAGTTTTTTCTGATTCTTTAACAATCTGGTTTTGATTGCTAGTATCTTTATTTTCAGTTTGTTGTGAAACATTATTTTTTTGTTCTAATTTCGTTGAAGTTGAACTATCTTGTGGTTGTTTATTATCACTAGAATTTATCTTAGATTCTTTTACCTTACTTTCTATTTCAACTTCATTTTCTAAATTAATTGTTCCATTATCCAAATTAACATCATTCTTAACTTCTTCTTCAGTTATATTAATTTCTTTTGTAGGAACATTTTTAACATTTACATCTTTTAAATCTCCAAAGTTTTGAACTGATTCACAACCCGTAATTGATAACAATATTAAGGATATTAATAAAAATTTTTTCATTTTTTTCACCTCACCTTGATGCTACCATCATTTTAAAAAAAACACAAATCATCTATGATGCTTTTTCTTAAATAGTGGCTTTTTAACTATATCTATAATAGTATAATGTTTTGTAAAGTTAGGAATATCCAAATTTTTAATTTCAGAACCAGCAACCAATTCTTCTATTTTACTAATTGCTTCAGCTTTACAAGAAGCACTAACTGTTATTTCATGTTCTTTCACCACTTTAATCTGAACATCATATTTTTTCATTTAAATCACCTTATCCTTTTTAATTTTTTATATACATCACCGATATTTTTCCTCGAACCCCTCGGTAGGAAATCATCAAACGACTACTTGCTAATTAGTTCCATAGGCATTTCACCTTTCTGTGGATCTCACAGAACTGCTCCCATTATTTGAGATTGTGGCTAAACAGAAGTATCATTGTACCTATTATTTGTCATCGCAAAATAGAAGCAATCTATTTTTATAGTCTGGTTTTGATCGACAAGCGAACCAACTAAAGTGCTATTCATAATAGGAATGTATTTGATGAATGATAAAAAATTGTCAAAGAACAAAACTTGAAAATAAACAAGTGAGATAAGTTAAATAATTAACCCTCTCACTTGTTTCCTCACTTAGAAGCAAAATAGCAACCCTAATTTTTTATTTTTTTAAAATTTCTTTTAATTTTTCTCTTGCTTGTTTAAGAGATTTGTTAACAGCTTGATGTGTAGTAGCTTCTTCTTTAGCTATTTCATATTCATTTTTATCCTCAAAATAATACTTAATAATCCTTCTTTTTTGAACTTCTGGAAGCATTCTAATACATTTTTTTAATTCTTGATGAAATAATTTATCTTCCACTTCTTTCTCTAGTGAATAACTTTCATTAGATGCCTTATGATAAAGTGTAATATCAAATACTTCAGAATGTTCTATATGTCTATCATATTCATTTAATTCTGAAAGATCATGTAATTCCGATTCATTAAATACTTCAAAAATTTGTGAACTAACTCTAATGTTTTGTTTATTATTATTACTATCTTTAAAACTTACAAAATACTTCTCATTTATAACCTTTATTTCATAAGGGTTATCTTTATATTTTCTTCTTTTTGGACTTTTAATCATTTATTTTTCCTCCTATTAATTTGCAAAAGCCAAATTAATAGGAGGTGGTCCTCTAGAATCAAAAATTCTAATTAAGAACACAAAAAAAATGCCGACAATATCCTGTATAAGAATATTATCAGCATTTAAAACATTAACTGTTCTTTCTTCGTAGTATAAAAACATCTAGGCACCTTAAAAAGCTATGCAGAACTACAATTACTACCGAAAGTAATTACATCTGAAAACTGCCCGATGTTTTATTTACTTTATTTTTCCCCTAAAGTTATATACTACAATACTACTACAGCATAGTTTCTAGCACATACTTAATCCTTTCTTCTTAGAATATAAAAAGTAGTAATACTTCAAAAGCACTACTACTTAATACATCCTAATTATAACATTTTTTGACAATAAAGTAAAATATTCACAAATATCTAACATACTTTTATTTGTTTAAATTTTTATTTTTAAGTTTTATTATTTCTGTTTTGTATACATCATCCTGTCTATATGTTATTTCAACAATCCAATCATTTATATTTTTTACAACTTCATCTGGAAATAATTCATCATAACCTTTTCGCTCTACTACATCCCCACGAAGAAAATCACTTGAAGAAATAATTAATCTTTCATTACATTTAAAAGTTACATTTGATATATCTTCTTCTGAAATATTTTCATTCTTTATTTCATGATTACCGAACAACATTATATATGTTCGATCATCTCTAAAGAAAAATAATTGATTATAAGAAAAACTTTCACTTTCTCCCGACAATTCATAGGCTAAATCTCTATTGCAGTATACCCAAATACAACTAAAAATACATAGTATCACACTTATAACACTAATAATTGCTTGAATGATTTTTCTCCGAGTTTTGCTTTTTTCATAATCATCTAAAATATTTATTGCATCTTTCTGGTCTATTTTATCATTACCTCTATGCCCATTTAAAAATTCATAAATTGATATTTTTAACTCATTACATAATGGTATTATAACATCAGAATTTATTTTGAATTTTCCTTTTTCTATTTTTTGAATTTTTCTTTTAGAAACTCCTAGCCTCTTTGCTAATTCTTCTTGAGTCAACTTTTTTTCTTCTCTTATATTAGAAATAAATTTTCCTATATACTTTTTATCCATAATCCTACTTATTAATAATCTAAACTTAGAAATTCACAGAAGTTATTGAACATATTAAATTTTTTAAATAATTTCACTATAAAGTGTAATCCAATCATTTCAAAAACAAATAATAATATTCCAATATTAATAGCCATACCCGGACTAACCATTGAAAGTGCTAAATCTTTTGGTATATTCATCAAATTACAGTAAACAACTCCTAAATGATAATCAAAGCCGCCTAATAATCCTAAACCAAATATAATAAAAGTTAGGATTAATGCCTTTAATATACATAATACTAAATCTTCAAAACTTAAATACATAATATCCTCCTCCTAAAACATTATATCACTCTTTTATAAAACGACCCAGCCTTTTGCTTATATTTATCAAATAAATGGGAAAATTATATGTGGTGATTGGTGATGTTAGATAATAATATTAAATTTTGTAGAGAAGAATTAGAAATGACTCAAGATGAATTGGGATTTGTATTCGGTGTTTCAAGAAAAACTGTTGCCGGATGGGAAAATAACCACGATACTATGCCTCTTCCTAAATTAGTTAAATTTTCTAGTCTTTATCAATATTCTTTAGATTATATTACAGGATTATCTCGTTCAAATGATAATTATAAAAAAGTTGATAAATTAGATAAGAAAAAGATTGGATCGAATCTTAAAGAATTGAGAATGAAATTAGGATTAACTCAACAACAAATGGCAGATGAGTGTATGATAACTCAAGCAACTTATAGTGGATACGAAACAGGTAAATTCTTAATAACATCACTTACTTTATATACCATCTGCTACAACCATAAGCTATCAATTTATTCCATAATAAAATAGAAGGGATTTAATCTTCTATTTTTATTTGATTATTTACCATAAGAGGCAATAAAAATTCATAATACTTTTGTAACTTTTCTTGTTCATTAATACATGAAATAATTTCTAAATATAACGGATTAATAAGCTTTGAAAAGTTACCAAAATATTCCTCATCATACGGAAAATTAATATAAGGAATAGAAGAGCTTGCATGTTTTAATACCGACCCACTTGCATATTTTTCTATTGTCTTTCTAACATACTCAGATCTAAATAAAAAGTATAATAAACCGTTTGAAATATCAGGCTTTAGTGATACTGCTTTTTTTATTCCAGTAGAAAAAATCCCGTTATATCCTATTCCAACTCTGCCTACACTTCCATCAAATGATATAAGAACTTCATCACATGAAACACGAGATGAAATAGAGTTATCATCTACTATATATATAGGGTTCTTTGTGTCTAAATCACTAACTCTATAAAATTCAATTGTATTATTTAGGGGTTTTTCTAAATAATTTTCACTTCCCGGTTCATAGCCTTTTTTTAAATCACAAAGTTCAATAATATTTTTTATTTTCCAAGAGGCTGGTACTTTTCTTTTACAAATATCTGAAAATTCAATCT